>JALRGB010000758.1 GCA_023253575.1 Verrucomicrobiales bacterium | reverse complement strand
CCTCAGGGCGCGCTTGCGGAAGTCGCGCACCCAGTCTGGATCGTTTTTGACGTCGCAGATGTAGTCGATGGTGCTTTCCGTCAGACCGTAACCAGCGTCGTACTTATTGCGTTCGGGAAAAAAGAAGTCGCCTTTACTGCGATCGATGTCGCCGGCGGAGAACGTGGTGCTCATGTGTGGATGGGTGGGTGGGTTGGTTGGTTTACGCTGTCACCAGCGCTTCTTCTTTCAGCCAGTCGTACCCTTGGGCTTCCAATTTCAGGGCGAGGTCGGGGCCTCCGGTTTTGACAATCCGGCCGTCCATCAACACATGAACAACGTCGGGTTGAATGTAATCGAGAAGGCGTTGGTAATGAGTGATGACCAGAAATCCGCGCCCAGGTGAGCGCATCGCATTCACGCCTTGCGCTACCACCTTGAGCGCGTCGATGTCCAGGCCGGAATCCGTCTCGTCCAGTACCGCAAATTTTGGTTCCAGCATCATTAGCTGCAGGATTTCGTTGCGCTTTTTCTCCCCGCCGGAAAATCCTTCGTTGACCGAACGGCTGGTGAACTGACGGTTCATTTCCAGTATGTCCATCTTGGCATACATCTTATGATAAAAGGCGACAGCATCGAGCTCGACGCCTTCTGGCTGGCGTGCTTGGAGCGCGGCGCGCAGGAAATTGGCATTGCTGACGCCCGGGATTTCGATCGGGTATTGAAACGCGAGGAACAATCCGGCGCGGCTTCTTTCGTCGGCTTCCATGGCGAGGATATCCGCTCCGTCGAGGGTGGCGGTACCGGCGGTCACTTCATAATCTTCATGTCCGGCGAGAACCTTGGCCAGAGTGCTTTTGCCTGAGCCATTTGGGCCCATGATGGCGTGGACTTCACCGGATGGTACTTCGAGGGTCAGTCCTTTGAGGATGTCACGCTGGCCGGTGCGAGCGTGGAGGTTGTTGATGGCAAGGCTCATGGAGTAAAGAATAAAATTGTGTCGGCGGGGTGGCGCGGCGGTGGGAGGATGGATGCGGGTGGAAATGCGGGATGTTAGTTCAGGGAGGACCGGGATTTTTTTGTTTCCGGTTTGCGTTTTTTTGCCTGCGAGGCGCAGGCGGGGCAGAGGCCTTTGATGGCTACGTCGATGTGGCTGACCACGGTGCCGCGCGGCAGCTGGAGATGGCTTTCTTGTGTGCCGTCCTTAAAATTGATGTCGGTGATGGAGCCACATCCGGTGCAGTGGAAGTGACCGTGGTCGTCGAGATTCGGGCAATACCGTGACGGGGAGCGGTCGACATTGACCTGTTTGACCAGTCCCGCACCAGTTAGGGTTTCTAGGCAGTTGTAGACGGTGGCCAAGGAAATTGTCGGGACCCGCTCCTTGACCTTGATGAATAATTCAGTCGCCGTCGGGTGATCGCGCTGCTCCATCAAAATGTCGTATACTTCGCGTCGCTGGCGAGTCAGTCGGAGGTCGCCGCCCAAATGCAACGGCAGGGGCAGGGCGGCAGACTCGGATCCAAAGGCAGGTGGCGGCGGGCTCATCACGATAATCTTTGATTACGATGATCGAGGGCGATATCAAGAATTATTCCAATTAAGCTCCCTTATCGGCGGTGGGAGTATCCCGCAGTTGTGACTGTCCGCGGGCGGCGGTGAGGTGGTTTTCAAGAGCGGCCGACGAGGACACCGGCGTTCCCGGGGGGGCTGACCCCGGAACCGTCCGGTCTGTGAAGCGAAGCCAGATCCGACCGTGGCGGCCGCGCCTCGTTGGATGTAGTCCGGGGGAAAGGCGGAGGGCGGAGGGCAGGCGATTGCCATTTATCTGCTCTTCGAACACCAAACCACCGAAGACCGTCAGATGGCTCTCCGCCTCCTCCGCTACATGGTGCGCATTTGGGAAACCCATCTCAAATTAGAGACCGGTGCACTCTTGCCGGTTATCGTGCCCGTTGTGCTGGCCCAGAATGATCGATACAGGGAAACTAAGCCTGATTTGGCCAGCTTGCTGGAAATTCCTGTCGAGCTCGAGGATGTGCTGCGCCCATTTGTACCGGATTTCGCCTTCCGTCTTATTCAGCTGGCCGAGCTCCCGTTCGAGAGCATCGCCGGCACTCCGGCCGGCATTATGATTTTACGCATCCTCAAGGCCGAACGCAGTGGCGATTTATTGGCCGATCCAGTGTGGGACGAGTCATTGCTCGACCTCTTGCCTCGTCTGATTTTCGAGATGCTCCTCCGCTACATCCTTCACGCTGACATTGACAAAGGTGACTTCGATAATAGGATTAGCAGGTTTCAAAATGCAGGAACTAGAAATGCCGCCATGTCACTCGCCGAGCAACTCCGTCAAGAAGGTCGTCAAGAGGGTCATTTAGCGGGTCGCCAAGAGGCCATTCTCGCCTACCTTGAAATCCGTTTCGGCCCAGTTCCCCAGGGTCTCGTGGAGTCCATGCGCCAAGTTGTCGCCCCGACGCACCTTGACTCCCTTCAGCGCGCCTCTTTCACCTGCGCCAGCATCGAGGAATTTGCGGCCGCCCTGTAATATGGCCTTTGCCGACAGCGTTGCCGCCTGTTTGGTGGTTTCGAATGCGGGTTTCGGATAGTGGGTTCGTACCCAATACGTCGGGGCCGCGCCTTATTGGATGTAGTCCGAGGGGAGAGAAGAAGGGCTGAGGGTGGGGCATAAATACTGGCGTGGTCTCGTTACATCAATCGCCGTCGATTGACAACCTGCCTGCTCCGCAGGAAAGCTGGCGGCTGCCATGCTCGAAGAACTCGATACTCTCAAGACGATTGCCCTTACTGCTGTGTCCGCTGCGGCGGATGAACCGGCTGTGGAGGCGGCCCGGGTGGAATT
>JALRGB010000387.1 GCA_023253575.1 Verrucomicrobiales bacterium | reverse complement strand
CCTACCTGCTGTCCCAAAACTGTCATGCCCGCAGTATCCGGCGACCGCTCCCCATGTCAAACCCCCGCCAGCTTCCACGCCGTCACGCCTCCACCCCCGCCAGCTTCCACGCCGTAGCCAAGGTGTCGATGTCATCCACTGTCTTGTCGCGACGCAGCGCTTTGATCCGGGGGAAACGCAACGCCAAACCTGAATCATGGCGATGGCTCGGCTGGATCGCATCAAAAGCAATCTCCAGCACAATGGTCGGCACCACCCGCCGGGAACGTCGACCCTCCTCCAGCGTGTGCGCCATAAAATGCGCCGTCAGTTCCTCCATCTCCGCATCCGTCAGCCCACTGTAGGCCTTGCCAATGACCTTCAATGTACCATCCCGGTGATCGCGCACCGCAAAGGTATAGTCACTCAATAAATGACTGCGCCGCCCATGCCCCTGCGCCGCCTGCACGACCACACAATCAAGCGTGCAAAAAGCCATCTTTAACTTCAGCCAAGCTTTGCCCCGGCGACCCGCCATGTACGGACTGGCCGGATCTTTGGCCATCAATCCCTCGTTCCCACGGGCCCGCGCCACCAGAAAAGCCGCTTCAATTTCTACCACCGATCCAGCCGTCAACCGCGGAATCAATTCAAACGGCGCCGCCAACACCACCGTCTCCAGCCGAGCCCGGCGCTCCGCCAACGGACACCACAATAACGACTCACCATTATGCCACAATAAATCAAAAACCACAAAACGCACCGGTACCTCTTCCGCCATAAAAAGATCGCGCTCACGCCGCCCCAGCCGCTTTTGCAATGACTGAAAATCCAGTTTTTTTCCTTCCTCAAAAGCAATGATCTCGCCGTCAAAAACCACATCGTCCGCCAACTGCCCGGCCGGACCAGCCACATCAGGAAATTCCCCCGCCATACTGCGCAAATCGCGAGAAAAAATATCCACTCGCTGGCCACGCTTGTGCAACTGCGCACGAATACCATCGTACTTTTCCTCCAACCAAACAACCGGCTCCACCAGAACCTCAACATTTTCCAATGATGGATCCGCCCCACCAGCTTCCGACCGGCTCTCGCAGAGAACGGCATCATCCACCACGGACACCGCGTCTTCCATCCCGGCCAAGCCGGTGATCATTCGATTCCACAGCGTCCTGGCGCTTTCTTCGGGCGAGGCCAACATCGGCTTGATCGGCTGAAACAACGTGAGACAAGCGCTTTCGAGCTCACCCCGGCGGGCCAAGCGCGCGGTGGCCCCGATATCGCCGGTCAGCATGTGGGCTTCGCGCACCCGGGACGGCTCCGCGAGGAAGGCCGCGGCAATGGCTTCCTCGATCAATCCATCTTTGAGGCCGATGCGCATGTCACCGGTGAGAATCTTCACGAGGTACTGGCCTTCATCCGGCGTCATTTGCCGAAAAAATGTTTCGAGGATTGCGGCTTTGGCGACTGGCCCGCGCGCGACGATGAGGCGGTCGATGCAGGAGGTCAGATCCGCCAGATCCAACGCGCGCGGCGAGGTTTTTTGGCCATGGAGCAGCGCGAGATAGGCGGTGCGGCCGGCATCGGCCTGGCTGGCGGAAATCTCTCTCAGTCGAGCAACTCCAATGCCGGTGGCATTAAGCAGAGCCAGCCGAATAATGGCCCAGCCGGTCGCCAAGTTTTTTTGCTGTTCGCGGGTCGAGACGGCCCGCCCGCTGAAAAAGCGGGCGGCCACGGCGATTTTACCCTCATCGTCCAGCGCCCGCAGATAGGCCGAGAGCTGCTCGATTTTCGACAACCGTCCGGGAGTGACTCCCACGGCGTCGCAGGTTCGGACGAAGTGTTCGAACTCGGAACGCGGCCCCGATTCCGCTTCGTCGTCAGGCACGAGTGTTTCTTCCGTCGAGTCGACTTCCCCCGGCTCGTCGCCCGCCCGGCTGAGTCCAAAGGCGAATTCCATCTGGTCATCCGCCCCGAGCGACCACGCCTCGATGCCGCGCTCGCGCAGGTCGCGCGCAAATTCCGCCGCATACCCGTGCGTGGTCAGCACCAGCTTCGGCCGCACCCGCTCCACTGCCGCCAGCAAATCCGGGTAGTCCGCATGATCCGAAAGCGCAAAAACTTCATCCACCTGATAACGAAAAGTGGCCCCAGGCGTCAGCGCCCAACCAGTGCACATGGCCAGACGACGCGCACGAATTCGCCGGATCATCTGGCTGCGCGCCGCACTCGGAGGAACCAGCAAAACCCTATGAGCCAGATCCGTCCCCGCCGCCAGCTTTTCATACGGAGGGAAAACCACCCCCTGCGCCGCATACGCCTCCGTCATCTCAAAAACCGATGGATGCAGCACCCAAGAAAACCCCGCCTCCGCCAGCTGCACCATGATCTCCTGCGCCTTGCCCATCGCATACGCCACCAACACCGGCACCTCGCCGTCATCGAGACATCCGCGGCAAAATCGAATCATGGCATTGCGCACTTTGGTCGTGCTCGGAAAACGAAATCGGGGCAGCCCAAACGTCGTTTCCATGATCATGGTGTCCGCCTCGGCAAACCGCACCGGCTCCGACGTGCGCGACGCGCGGCACTTAAAATCACCCGTGTATAACAGAGTGGCCCCATCCTCGAGCCGCGTCACATGAATCTGCGCGCTCCCAAGGGTGTGCCCAGCCGGCAATAACATGAGCCGGTGGCCACGCCACGTCCACGCCCGCCCAAACATGTGCGGGTCCAACGTGTAAGCCCCACGAAAACGCGCCTGAATCAAGGCCGCCGTCGCTTTGCTCGCAATGATGGTGCCATGCGCCCCAAAATGATCCGCATGCGCATGCGAGACAAACGCCAGCTCCTGACGGTCCCATGGATCCAGCCATAACCCGCACTCCGGCAGGAAAATGCCGCGTTTGGCAACAATCGGGATGCGGGCAGCAGAAACAGAAGCAGACACAACGGAAAATAAGTACATGAAATCCTTCCGCACCAGAAGGCAAGCGCACTTGCACCTGAATCACATCCGGGTCCGTTGCCTGATGCTTTCACCAGAAGAACTCGTGCGTGTCCGTGCGGCACGGCTCTACGATCCCCCAGATTACTTCCGCCCACTCCACAAAACAGAAATTTTCAGCGCCACTCCGGAACGCCCGGACGCACCGCTCGAAATCGATGTCGGTTGCGGCGATGGCGGGTTCTTGCTCGATCTAGCCGCAGCCCATCCGGAACGGGATTTTCTCGGTCTGGAAAAACTGCTCGGACGAGCGCGCAAAGTCGCGCGGCAGGCCGCCCGACGCGGACTCACCAACGTCAAGGCCCTGCAGATCGATAGCCCTTATGCCGTGCGCCATTTGCTGCCACCCGGCGGTATTTCACGCCTGCACCTGCTCTTTCCCGACCCCTGGCCCAAGGCCAAACACGCCAAAAACAGACTCGTTCAACCTGCGTTTTGCCAAGACGTGCACCGCCTCCTCCGCCCCGGTGGCGAATGGCTCTTCAAAACCGACCACCCAGAATATTTCACGGAAGCCGTCGCCACTATCCAAGCCAGTGGCCTGTTCACCGCCACCCACTGGCCCGCCGATTGCTTTCCCTATCCCCTCACCGACTTTGAACGCCAGTGGCTCGCGGAAGGGAAAACCATTCAGTCCGCCCGCTTCATCGCCACCAGCCGCCCGCTCTGACCGCGCCCGCTCACCCGCCACCCCCACACCGAAAAATCAGGGTCGATGGAAAAAATTGCCGTGGCTGGCAGCCCGAAATCGGTTAGTTTTATTCCTGACCATTGCCGCCGTCCTCTGCCATCATTGACCCACCCGCCCCCACCGGCCCCATCCGTTCTCCCAAGGTCGGAACATGGGTCGCTTTAACCGTGGCCGGGTGGCATTTGGCATTTTGGGCCACCGGCGCCCTGACGCTAGGCTTGGCCACCTCCCCGGCCGGTACGGTCTTTGAAGGACTGGCCGAACCGATTCATCAAAAATTGCTGCTAGCCTCGCACCTACGGGTCCTGACCGCGTACGCGGCCGCCGGACTGGGGTCGTTCATTCTGGCTTATGCCGCCGTGCGTCTCTGGGTCGGAAACGGGCCGGTCTCGCGCTGGGGCCTGATAGCTCGCACGCTATCCATACTGAGTTTGTTGCTCGGTTACGGGTGGTTGCGTCTAGCGCATGCCCAGCCGTATTTTCTGGGACCTGAAACGTACGACACTTGGTATTTTCGCGCCCTCCTGACATGGCCCGAAGCCATGCGCGAGCGCCTCATGTTCGTCCTTTTCGCTTTCCTGCCGGCCGTGGTGGGAGTGGCCGCCGCCGGTGTCTACATCATGGAAGTGGCCCGCTGGTTCCGCACCGGCAGTCGATGGACCCGCCTCACGCTGACTACCACCGCCGTCAGCGCCGTCCTGCTCGCCGGCTGGCTCATCGCCCCACACTTCATCACCCCACCCGCATCCAGCCCCCACGGACGCATGAACGTCGTCATGCTCTCGTCCGATGAAATGACCACCGCGCCCGTCACCCCAGACGCCGCCACCAGCCAACCACACCTCG
>JALRGB010000650.1 GCA_023253575.1 Verrucomicrobiales bacterium | reverse complement strand
ATACATAGAGGGCGCCGTCGGGACCGAATTTGACGTCTACTGGGCGGAAACTGGCATGGGACGAAGTCAGGAGCGGCGCGGCATCGACGATGGCAAAACCAGATCCTTGATCCTCGACGGTCATGCTCCAGATGGCATTATTGAGGTAGCCGCCGGTGATGAGGCGTCCTTGCCAAGCTTCGGGAAAGTGAGTGGTGCCGACGATCTCTCCTCCGCTCATTTTGCGACCGCGGCCGGCGGGCCAGATGTTGGCGGGCTGGGCGGGTTTGGTTTTTTTGACCAGTCCTGGTGATGGGTAAATGATGACCCCGTTATTGCCTGCGAGTTCCAGAGGTTCTCCCCAGTCGCTAAAGACGAAGCCCCATGGGTTTTGCGGGTCGGCGGCGCTGCCGTAGAAGCCTTCGAGCCGCCTCGATCGGGGGTTGAGCCGCCAGATGCCGGCTTGGTCGAGTTTGACGATGCCGAACGGGGTTTCGACGCGGCCGTGGGCGTGCAATCCTTGGCAGAACCAGAGGTTGCCATTCGGATCCCAGGCGAAGGAATTGATATTTTGGTGATTGTCGCCGGTGCCGAACCCGCGCAGGACGACCGTGCGTTGGTCGGCGCGGTCGTCGCCATCTGTGTCCTTGAGCAGCAGTAACTCAGTGCCATGACCGACATAACATCCGGTGCCATCGGCGATGGTTTCGAGACCGGTGGGAATCATGAGTCCCTCGGCAAAGACGGTGGTCTTGTCCGAGCGACCGTCCTCATCCGTGTCTTCCAAAATAAGGACTTTATCCTGCGGATCCTGTCCGGGCTGAATCTGGGGATAGACGGTGCTCCCGATCACCCACAGTCGGCCGCGGGCATCGAAGCGGATTTGAATGGGCTTGACGACCCCGTCGGTTTCGGAGGCAAAAAGACTGGCCTTAAATCCTTCGGCCAGAGTGAAAGACGCCAATTCGGCGGCCGGGGCGTCGAGTTCTCGGGCCTGGCCGAAGGTGGCTGGACCGAGGCTGAGGGCCAGTGCGGCGGTCGCGAACGAACGGATGGAAATCGGGCGATTCATGGTTTGCGATCGGCGTCGAGAGTTTGCTGAATGTCTTTTTCCTGGGCGGCGATCAGCGGGAGCCATTGGTTCATTTCATCGGGGAACCATCGTTTGGTGGGATCGATATGATCGCGGCTGGACCCTTGTTCGGTGCGGTCGCCGTGGAGAAACGCCCAATTTTGGGGGCGCCAGTAATGGAACCAGAGATTATTTTTCTTCAGGATTAGGTCATCCAGCGGGTGGGGGCGTGGGTCGACGGGGGTAGTGAATCCGAGTGTCTCGATGATGGCGGCGGCGGGCGATTTTCCGGTGGTATCGGCGTAGATCCATCCGTGTTTTGCGGCTAGGGTACGGATGGCGGTGTTGTAGGGAGCGACTGCTTGTGGGGCCGCGCCCTCGGGTGGTTGGGCGGACAGCACGATGACCCGGCGGGATTCTCCGGCCATGCGGGCCAGCAGGTTTTCGCAGGCGGCGGCAAATTCCGTCACGCCAGTCGGCCCGTGCAATGATTCCATCTTGCCGAATTGGGCTACGATGACGGTGGCTCCCGTCGATTTCATCTGGTCTTCCCAAGACGGGAAATTCAGGTCTCTGAATTGCTCGAAAACGGTGTCTCCTTCAAAGGCGAGATTGCGGAACTTGACTCCGCTCAAGCCCGGCTGCTGCAAGATGCTGCGCTCAAAAATAGGATCATCGCGCAAGACGACACTGTCCTCGCCGCCGACAATGGCGACGACATCATCGGGCCGAAAAAACGGATCAGGGGCAGCGGAGGCCGCGACGAGGGCGATCCATGAGAAGGCCGCAGTGGCGGCCCAGGAGACGAAAGTTGGCATGGGGGAAAAAGAAAATTTCTATCATCCTGCCAGCGTGACCCAACGGCGGGCTAGCTGGTCGAGGTCGGGCATGGGCACTCCATGGCGGGCAAAATACCGCGCTTCGAGCTCGGCGATGGCTTGATCAAGCTCGTTTTGGTGGGTGATTTCCAGTCGGGCACGAGCGCGGATGCGTTGCAACAATCCCAACACGCTCAAAGCATTCAGTTCGTCGGGGAGTTGGAACTGATTGGTCGGAGGGGCGGCGGTAGGACGCGATTTCCGCCAGTGGCGTACTCCGATAACGGCGGCCACGGCGGCGAGGGCCGCGAGTAGCCAGCGCCATGGAAACCCGGGTGCAGCATAGGATTCGAGTAAGGTCACGGTCGGGGTGGCCTCGGCGAGGTCGGCATCGGCATAGCGGAAGAGGGTCGTCTGGTAGGCCGGGTCTTTGGCCGTGCCGAAGGTGAAAGTCGTCGGTGGCGCGGGCAGGCCCGGGCGCGCCCGGAAGGTCAGGTTCCACAGGCGTTCGGAAATGGCGCTGTTCTCCTCCGACTCGGCATCGAGCTGGGTGATTTGGACGCCTTGGTCATCGGTGGCGGTCAGTTCGAAGTCACCCGGGATCACGGTCAGAAGTTGATCGAGTGCCGGGACGAGACCGTGGGCGGTGGCACGGACTTCCAGCGCGAGCACGCCGTCGCGCGCTTTTCGTTCATCGAGGATTTGTTTGATTTCCACCTGACTGGCAGGGCGCATGGCCGGGCTGCCGGTGGCGGCGACTGGAATCCGGGCTGAGGCAATGGGCAGCACGGCAAATCCCGAGGTATCGAGAAAATCCAGATTCAGCTTGAGTGGCGGCACGGCGTCGACCTGTGGGCCTTTCGGTTTCAGCAGCAGATAGGCATAAGGCGTGATGCGCCAATCGTCTTCGCCGGTGCCGCGCGACTTGATTTTGTCGGTGTGAAACGTGCACGAGACGAGGTCAAAACTTTCCTGCACGGACTGGCGCGCCGCCTCCTCGAATTTCTCACGGTAATTTTCCGGCGGTCGGCCGAAATTGTAAAAATTGCCGCCTTGTTGGTTCTGTAGGTATTTTTGGAAGCCGCCGCCTTCGCGTTCGATTTGTTTGGTGTGACGGATTTCGACAAAAACGCCGAAGGGAGCGGTGCCGACTTGATCCGGGCCGTCGAGGCGCGTCACCAGCTGCACTTCTGTGACTAGGTCGTTATAATAATCAAATAATTCGCGGGCGGCGCGCGCCCGCTCGTGATCGCCGGTGATTTGCAGACCGGCGCCTAGATAGCGGTGCTTCAGCTCCGGTTGGACCGCGCTCATGCGGGTCGAGAGAGCATTGGCAAAGTCGGCGAGATGCTTTTTGCCGGACTCGCCGGGCAGCGACAGTAGGGCCTCGCGGATCAAGGGCACCTGTTTTGGGGCTTCGGGGTACTCGAACTTTACGGCTTCGAGATCGCTGGCACCCAGACTGGCGTAAAACCATTGGAGATAGACTTGGGCGTTTTGATCTTTTTGTTCGAGGGTGGGCAGGGCTCGGGCATAAAGCTCGGCGGCCGTTTTGAACTCGAGGAAGACGGCATCGCGTCGAGCGGTGAACTCGGAGGCGGCTTGCAGCGAGTTTTCGTAAGTGATCTGATCAAACCCCACGGTGGCATGGGCCAGTCGCAGGCCCCAGTGATCGGGATGGGCGGCCAGGGCGGGCTCGAGGGCGTCGAGTGCGGTGGTGTAGCCGCGAAGAATTTCGGCCTGAATGTCTTTATCGGTGCGGTTGGTTTTGGCATCCTGTTGGACTTTGGGCGCGCGCCAAACCGTGCCGAGATTGGTCCGCATCGTTTGCATGAGCGAGGCCAAGGTCGAGGGATCCATGCCCTCGAGCGGTCCGAAAACCGTCTCCATGGCTTGCAGGCGGTAGACTTCGGCCTGCGAATGGGTTTTGACAAACGCTTCGGCCAGCATGGTTTCGTTGAGCGATCCGACGGGCAGGGCCCGCAGTCGTTTCACCCAGCCTCCAAGTTCTTGCAGGTTCCGGTCCTGACGCGAGCGGGTCAGCGGAATGCCGTCGGCCTGTGGATTGTATCCATAGGCATACATGAAACGGTTGGTCCGGCGCTTGGCGGAATTCGGGTCGTTTTTTTCCGTCCAGACTTCAAGAAACCGGCCGGCTAGCCGCGCGCCTTCATCTTTGAGCGAGGACGCCACTTGCTCGATCAGGGGAAAGGCGGCTTCCGGTTCGTTGACTTTGAGAAAGAGTTCGATGGTCTGGGCCATGACGGCCGGGCGCAGGCTGGGTTCGATGCGATCCAGCCACAAGCCGTCAGGGCGCAGATCAAGCAGCCGGCCGCTGGGAATGGCGCCGGGACCGCGTTGTTGCTGCTGCTGCATCTGCTGTTCCGGGCTGAGGTTGGAAAAGTAGACATTGCCAAACGGGTCGTATTGCATTTGCGGCCCCCGCTGCGAACTCAAGTCGCGCTCCTGCGACCACCGCGCTTCCTGCTGCCAGTTGAGGGCCAGCACCGTGAGTGGCTCACTCCACTCGGCGGCGCGATCGGGCGCCGCCCGCAATAACGTGCTGACGAC
>JALRGB010000618.1 GCA_023253575.1 Verrucomicrobiales bacterium | reverse complement strand
GACCGGTCTGACGTCGGAGGAGGCGGGGCGGCGGCTGGAGGAATATGGACCGAACCAACTGCCGGAGCCTCGGCGGGCCACTTGGGCGATGATTTTTCTGACCCAATTGGCCAGCCCGCTCATTTATATTTTGCTCGTGGCGGCGGTGATTTCGCTGGCGATGGGGCACGCGAGTGATGCGGTGGTCATTGTGGTGGTGGTGTTGATCAATGCGGGTATTGGGGCGGTGCAGGAAGGCCGGGCTGAGCATTCGCTGACGGCGTTGCGCAAGTTGTCGTCCTTAAAAGTCCGGGTCATGCGGGACGGCGAGGATCGATTGATTGAAGCGTGTGATTTGGTGCCGGGCGATGTATTGTTGATTGCGGCGGGTGATGCGGTCGGGGCGGATGCGCGGTTGTTTGAGGCGGCGTCGATTGAGGCGGCTGAAGCGGCATTGACGGGGGAGTCGTTGCCGGTGGAAAAAAACTTAGAGTTGGTGGCGGAGGGGGCGGTGTTAGCGGACCGGGGCAACATGATCCATGCGGGTACGCACTTGACGGCTGGGCGTGGGCGCGCGGTGGTGGTGGCGACGGGGGTGCACACGGAAGTCGGCCAGATTGCGCATATGACGGCGACGGCGGCCGAGCCGCCCACGCCCTTGGAAGTGCGACTCCAGCAATTTGGCCGTTGGTTGGTGGCGGCGGCGGTGGTGCTTTTCGGACTGGTGATGGTTTTTGGTTATTTCCGGGGCATCCCATTTGACACTATTTTTATGGTGGCGATCAGCCAGATGGTTTCCATGGTGCCGGAAGGATTGCCAGTGGCGATGACGATTGCGTTGGCGGTTGGGGTGCAGCGGATGGCCCGGCGGGGGGCGGTGGTGCGGCGACTGGCGGCGGTTGAGACGTTGGGGTCGACCAGTGTGATTTGCACGGACAAGACGGGGACGCTGACGAAGAATGAAATGACGGTGGTGGCAGTGGTATTGCCGGACGGGCGGGTATTGGATGTGACGGGTGTTGGGTATGCGCCGGACGGGCGGCTGGAGGATGGTGGGCGTGAGGTGACGGCGGTGGGTGACGAGGGAGTGAAGTCATTATTGGAGGCGGTGGTGTTGTGCAATGATGCGCGGTTGGTGCCGCCGGATACAACGGAAGGGAGGTGGCGGGCGCTGGGCGACCCGACGGAGGCGGCGTTGCTGACGGTGGCGATGAAAGGTGGGCTCGATCCCGAGCGGGTGCGCCGGCAGTGGCCGCGGCGCACGGAGATTCCATTTGACGCGACTGCGAAAATGATGGCGACACAGCACGGGCATGGGACCCGTGGGCGGGTGCTCTTGAAGGGGGCTCCGGAGAGTTTACTGGCGTTGTGTGATCCGGGCACGGTGGATGTGGAGTGCCTGCAAGCGGCGGCGGCGGGGCTGGCGGCGCAGGCCCTGCGGATTCTGGCGGTGGCGGAGTGGTCGGACGCCATTTTGGACGAAGCGGGTGGATTTGAGTTGTTGCGTGGGCGTCCGCGATTTCTGGGATTATTGGGGCAGATGGATCCGCCTCGTGACGAGGTGAGGGGGGCGGTGGCTGAGTGTCGAGCGGCGGGCATTCGGCCGGTTATGGTGACGGGCGACCACAAGGCGACGGGACTGGCGATTGCGACGCTGTTGGGGATTGCCCGGCCTGGGGACATGGCGGTGGATGGATCCGAGCTGGAGTTATTGCCGGAGCAGGATTTGCGGGCGGCGTTGGGGAGGATCTCGGTCTTTGCGCGGGTTCATCCGGCGCAGAAATTGCGGATTGTAGCGGCTTTGCAGTCGCAGCGGCATGTGGTGGCGATGACTGGTGACGGGGTAAACGATGCGCCGGCCCTGGCGGCGGCGGATGTCGGGGTGGCGATGGGGCTGACTGGCACGGATGCGGCCAAGGGGGCGGCCAAGATTGTCATCAGCGATGATAATTTTGCGACCATTGTCAAGGCGGTGGAGGAAGGGCGGTTGGTTTATCAAAACCTAAAGAAGGTGGTCTTGTTTTTATTTGTCACCTCGGTGGACGAGGTGGCGGTTTTGCTGCTGGCGCTGCTGATGGGGTATCCGCTGCCGCTGGCGGCGGTACAGATTTTATGGATTAATATTGTCACTGAGGGGACAGTGACGGTGAATTTGATCATGGAAGGACTGGAAGGTGACGAAATGCGGCGGCCGCCGACGCCGGCAGGGGAGGCCTTGATCACGCGGTCGATGATCCAGCGCCTGATGTTAATGGTGGCGAGCTCAGTGACCGTCATTTTTGGGTTTTTCATCTGGCGGCAGACGACCGGGGTGCCATTTGCGTTGGTGCAGAGTGAGACCTTCACGCTGATGGTGATCAGCCAGTGGTTTAATGTGTTGAACTGTCGGAGTGCGATGCGGTCGTCATTGAGTTTGGATGTTTTGAAGAACCGATGGCTGGTGGGTGGATTGTTGTTGGGAGTGGCGCTGCATTTTCTTGTCATCTACATGCCGTCCTTCAACCGCGTATTTCACACGGTGCCCATTGCTCCTGGCGGGCTGTTGCTGCTGGTGGTTCTTGGCAGCGGAGTGTTGTGGACCGAAGAAATCCGCAAGTTTCTTGTGCGGAGAAGGCATCGTCTCCGGTTAACATGAGAGGAGACGTGCCTCGTTTCGATTGTCGGGTCATACTGGTTTCCTTCTCAATTTCACCTTCCCCCCATCCATCCCATGAAAACCTCCTCTCACTCCCAGTTCATTAAAGACTTTGCTGACATTACGATTGACGATATCCCGCTGGTGGGTGGCAAGAATGCGTCGTTGGGTGAGATGGTGAGGGAATTGTCCGGCCGTGGGGTGAAAGTGCCGGATGGATTTGCCATTACGGCGGATGGGTATCGTCATTTCATCCGGGAGGCCGGGCTGGATGGATTTATTCGTAGGGTGTTAGCGGATCTGGATACTGGCAACATGGCCAATTTGAGTGAGCGTGGCCGGGCGGTGCGGGAAGCTATTCGGGCGGCGGTGCTGCCGCGGGATTTACAGGACGAGATTGCGGCGGCGTACGGTCGGCTGCAGGGGGAGGGAGCGAGCCCGCCGGATGTGGCGGTGCGGTCATCGGCGACGGCCGAGGATTTGTCGGATGCCAGTTTTGCTGGGCAGCAGGAGACGTATCTGAATGTCGAGGGGCTGAGCGCCTTGTTGGAGACGTGTCGGCGGTGTTTTGCCTCGCTGTTTACGGATCGTGCCATCAGTTACCGGGTGGACAAGGGATTTGATCATTTTCAGACGGCCTTGAGTATTGGAGTCCAGCGGATGGTTCGTTCCGATTTAGCCTGTTCCGGGGTGATGTTTACGATCGACACTGAGACTGGGTTTCGCGATGCGGTTTTGATTAGTGCGGCTTACGGTTTGGGGGAGAATGTGGTGCAAGGGGTGGTGACGCCGGATGAATATATTGTATTTAAGCCGACGTTAATGACCGGGCATCGTCCGATTGTGCAAAAGACGATCGGGTCGAAGGAATTCAAGCTGGTGTATGATGAGGGGAGCGGGAGGATGGTGAAGAACGTACCGGTGTCGCGGGCGGACTGCGGGCGGCTGGCGTTGACGGACGACGAAGTACTAGTATTGGCGCGGTGGGGGTGTGTGGTGGAGGATCATTATTCCCAGAAGCGCGGGGTGGCGGTGCCGATGGATTTGGAGTGGGCGAAAGACGGTCGGACGGGCGAGTTGTTTATTGTGCAGGCGCGACCGGAGACGGTGCAATCACAGCGTGATCGTGAGGTATTGGAATCGTGGCGGCTGGGTGAGCGCGGTCTGGTATTGGCCACGGGGCGGGCGGTGGGCGAAAAAATTGCGACGGGGCGGGTGCGGGTTATTGAGGAGGCGGGCGGCATGGGTGAATTTCACGAGGGCGAGGTGTTGGTGACGGACAAGACGGACCCTGACTGGCAGCCGATCATGAAGAAGGCGGCGGCCATTGTCACCAACCGTGGGGGGCGGACTTGTCATGCGGCCATTGTCAGTCGTGAGCTGGGCGTGCCTGCGGTGGTGGGTACGGGTCATGGCACTGCTGCGTTGCGGGACGGCCAGATGGTCACGGTGAGCTGTGCGGAAGGTGATGCGGGTTTTGTTTATGATGGGGCGTTGGCCTTTGAAACGACGCGGACGCGGGTCAGTGAGGTGGGGCGCCCGCGCACCCGTATCCTGTTGAATCTGGCCAATCCAGAGGAGGCGTTTCGATCGTCTTTTCTGCCGTGCGACGGTGTGGGCCTAGCGCGCATGGAATTTATTATCAATACATTCATCAAAATCCATCCATTGGCGTTGATACATTTTGACCAGCTTGAGGATGCGGCGGCCAAGGCAGAAATTGCGGTGTTGACCTCAGCTTATGACGACAAGCCGCAGTTTTTTGTGGAGACGTTGGCGCGAGGGGTGGCCATGTTGGCGGCGGCTTTTTACCCGAGAGAAGTCATTTTGCGCCTGAGTGATTTCAAGAGCAATGAATATGCGAGTTTAATTGGCGGCCGGGCGTATGAACCGGAGGAGGAGAATCCGATGATTGGATTTCGGGGGGCCAGCCGGTATTATCACCCGCGGTATCAGGAAGGATTTGCCTTGGAATGCCGTGCGGTCAAAAAAGTACGGGACGAGATGGGGCTGACCAATCTGAAAGTCATGATTCCATTTTGTCGCACGGTGGAGGAGGGGCGGCGCGTGCAGGAAGAAATGGGTCGGCATGGCCTCCGTCGAGGTGACAATGGACTGGAGATTTACGTCATGTGTGAAATCCCCAGCAATGTGATCCTCGCTGGGGAATTTGCGGAGATTTTTGACGGCTTCAGCATTGGGTCGAACGACCTCACGCAGTTGATTCTGGGCGTAGATCGCGACAGCGAAATTGTGGCTCCGCTCTTTGATGAGCGGAATCCAGCGGTGAAGACGATGATTGCCCAAGTGATTGCCGCCTG
>JALRGB010000580.1 GCA_023253575.1 Verrucomicrobiales bacterium | reverse complement strand
TCGATGGACCATGACAGCCATTGAGGGTCGAGAGAGGCTTGGTACAGGTCGAGCACTCCTTGGAGGACGTAGGCGTACGAATTGAAGACTTGGGCGGAGTCCTTGCTTCCATCCCTCCATCGGTGAGTGAGGGTTTGGGTGGATGAATCCCACATAACAGAGCGTAAAAACAAAGCGTTTTTCGTTGCTGCTGAGAGGATTGCGTCATCTTGCAGAATCATAGATCCTCGGGCTAAGGCTGACAACATGAGACCATTCCAGCTAGCGAGGACCTTATCATCGCGGTGGGGGCGGATCCGTTTTTGTTGGACCTCGGCCAATTTTGTTTTGATGTGGCGGAGCGATTCGGATTCGGCGGGGGTCAGTGATTTCCGCCAGTTGGCGATGCTGAGGACATTTTGATTTTTGAGAGGGGTCGGGTGGCTGTGGTCTTCGAAGTTTCCGGATTCGGTGAGGCCGAAGTAGGAGGCGGCGAAGCTGGCTTCTTCGGCGGTCAGGAGGGCTTCTATTTCCGCTTTAGTCCATGTGTAAAATTTACCTTCATGCCCTTCGCTTTGAGCGTCTTCAGCAGAATAAAAAGCACCCTCGGGGCTAGTCATGTCACGGAGCACGTAGGTAAAGATGCCACGGGCGATTTCTTTCATGCGTGGGCGGTCTTCGGCTGGGGCGGCCAGACTGGCGTCGAGGTAGAGGGACGCGAGCTGGGCGTTATCGTAGAGCATTTTCTCGAAGTGGGGCACGAGCCAGCGGTCATCGACGGCGTAGCGGGCGAAGCCACCGCCGAGTTGATCATGGAGGCCACCGGCGGCCATGGCGTGGAGAGTGTGGACGGCGGCCGCCAGCAGAGATGAATCTTGAGTATCGGCGCCGTGGCGGAGGACGGCGGCGACCACGGCGGGCTGGGGGAATTTCGGGGCGTGAGCGAAGCCGCCGTGGGTGGCGTCGTAGTGAGTCATGTATTCACTGACGGCGGCCTTGAGTGGGGCGGGGCCGGGCAGGCTGGCATCGGCGGCGAGTTTGGTGGTGGTGAGGACGCGGGCCAGTTCGCTGGTGAGGAGGTCGGCATTGCCACGGATTTCACTTTCCTTGTCGGTCCAAGCGCCGTGGATTCTTTCGAGGACATCGAGGAACCCGGCTTGGCCGTCCTTGGGGGCGGGCGGGAAGTAGGTGCCACCGAAGAACGGTTTTCGTTCTGGGGTCATGAACACGTTGAGCGGCCAGCCGCCGCCCAGCCTCATGGCTTGCAACGCGCTCATATAGATACGATCTAGATCCGGTCTTTCTTCGCGGTCGAGCTTGATGGCGATGAAATTTTTGTTAAGGAAGCCGGCGATTTCGTCATTCATGAACGATTCGCGTTCCATGACGTGGCACCAATGGCAGGTGGCGTAGCCGATGCTGAGGAGAATCGGTTTATTTTCTTGTTTTGCTCGATCGAATGCCTCCTGACCCCATGGGTACCAATCGACTGGGTTATGCGCGTGTTGCAGCAAGTACGGGGATTTTTCTTGGGCGAGCCGGTTGGCGGGGCGGGCTGGGGAATCGGCGGCGAAGGCGCCACAGACCGTCATGAGCAGCAATGAGGCGGCCAGAGGACGCCGGCAAGGGGTGAAAATCATGCGAGTCACCATCCTCGAAACCTGTCACACCACAACAAAATCGTGAAGGGGGCCGGGCGGCCGCGAGCCGGCTGGATTTCCATCTACGGCGGGATTGGGCCTTGCTACTGGCACCCCTCCGCTTTACTGCCTGAGAGTTATTTGTGTCATTTGTGAAACGCATCGAAGCCATCGTCAAGCCGTTCAAACTGGAAGAAATCCGCCAAGCCTTGCTGGAGGCTGGGGTTCAGGGACTCACGGTATTTGATGCTGAAGGAATCGGGCGGCAGAAAGGCCATACGGAGATTTATCGGGGCAGTGAATATGCGGCGGACATGCTGCCTAAGATCAAACTCGAGATTTTGGTGGATGACAGCCAGCTGGAGGCGGTGTTGACGGTGCTGGCCGACACGGCGCGCACGGGCAAGAGTGGGGATGGAAAAATCTTCGTCACCACGATCGAAGGCCTGCAACGAATCCGCACGGGTGAGACCGGGTCGGCGGCGCTGGAGTAAGGTGGGGTGTTGTGGCGGGTGGCGGGCGCTGTGGTGGTTTCGTATTAGGGTCTTCTGTAGCCGTGGGTCGCTGACCCCG
>JALRGB010000374.1 GCA_023253575.1 Verrucomicrobiales bacterium | reverse complement strand
CGGAAAATGATCGTCGATCAGCTCAAGCATCAGACATTTCGAGAAGAGAAAAAGCGACTGGCTCTGGAGCAGCTGGCCAAACTGCAAATCAGCAACGAAGAATTGCTGGGCACGCTGGATCAGATCGCCGCGCCTCCGCCTACGTTGTCGCCGGAGGAGACGCAGCGGATTCAAGACCCGGTGATTGCCAACTTCATGGAGAATCAGGGAGTGGCGGGCACGATCATTGCGCGTGCTGAAAACGGGGCGGGAGCGCCGGCGGCGGAGGGGACCGGTGATCCGGCGGCTGGCGAGGCGGCTGGCGAGGAGGGGGAGCGTCCCGCTCGTCCGGTGCGCGGATTGCAGTCGCTGAGCGACGACCTCAAGACGGTAGCTGAAGCTGGACTTGGGTCGTTTGCTCGCGGTCGGTACTGGGAGTCGCGCCGCGCCTTCCAGACGATTCTCCGTGAAGACCCAACGAATTTGTTTGGATTGAGCAATCTCGCTGTGACTCAGGTCAAACAGCAGGATTTTGCCGGGGCGGAAAAAACGTTGAAAAAGGCCCTAGCCTACAGCGAGCAGGACGCATTCTGCCACTACCTTCTCGGGGTGGTGGGGTACCGCCAAGGGCAGTTGGAGGAAGCTGAGCGCAGCCTGATCAATGCGCTGCAGCTCGATCCAAAAAATGCCCGCGCGTTTTTTACCCTCGGCTGCGTGCAAAATAAGCGCGGGGATTTGGAGAAGGCGCGGGATGCTTTCACCGCGGCCGTCGGACTGGAGCCGGCTTACGCCGATGCCCATTACAACCTCGCCGTCATCTTCGCCAATGCCGGTGATTTGGAAAAGGCCGCTGGCCATTATCAGTCGGCCATGGGGCAGGGGGCTTCCCGCGATCCCGCCCTCGAACAGGTGCTAGGCGTGTCCGACACGCCGCCTTCCCCTACGCCTGCTCCTACGGCTGCCGCCATTCCCCCTGCCCAAGAGGTTGAGCCTGATTGAAATACGCCTGCTCTTCGCCCGTCATGACCCCTCGCCGTTCCTCGGGCTATCCCCGCCTATCGACTGAGCCCATCTCCGCAGCGCTTCGGCGGCCTGCCTCCTCGTGGTCGCGGCAGCCTGTCGGCGTCGCGGCGTCCCTGCTTCATCCCTGACCGCCTCTCATTCCCTTGTACCTCATCACGCTGTCCTGCCTCCTGTTGTTTCTTCTCGTGCTGGGCGGGTGGATTTTTGACCGATGGCAGCGTCATTGGCGCGGCATGCGTGTGCGCGCGGTGGGTTTTCCTCTTCGCTGGGTGCCATTGGTCGAGCGTGGTCTGCCGGTCTACCAGTCGTTGCCGCATGACTTGCGTGAAGGATTGCAGGAGAAAGCATTTTTTAAAATCAACGATCTGGTAATTACGGGGCCGGGCGGGGTGGATGAAGTCACGGAGGCGATGCGTGTTAGTGTGGGGGCGCACATTGGTTTGTTGCAGGCGCAGTTGCGAATTCCTCCGGTGCCATCGATCAGGCAGGTGGTGATTGGTCCACAGGCGGCCTTAGTGGCGGCGGAAACGGCCATGGATGGGCCTTGGCCGCCGGGCACGCTGTTGCTGGCCTGGGAGCCGGAGGTCGGGGCGGGGCGGAATTTTGCTGATGAGCAGAATGACGTTTTGATGGGGCACTGGCGTCGATTGAGCGGGGCGGGGAGTGGCGGTGCGGCGCGTGACGGTGATCTGTTGGGTGATGAGCACTTGTATTTTGCCGGCTGGGCGGCCTCGCTCTGGCACGACCTGCCCGAGTGCCAGCGGGCTGCCTGCACCTACGCGCCAGAACTCGCCGGTCAGCCTGAGTATTTCGCCGCCGCTACCGAGGCGTTCTTGCGGCGTCCCTCCTCATTGCGGGCCGCGGCTCCGGCCGTCTTTGCGGCCTTGGCGCATTTTTATCTTTATGATCCTTCGCGATGGAATCGTGGCGTCATAGCGCCGGTAGCGTGACCGGCGGTAGGCGGTGTAGCCCAGAGCTCAGTCGGGTGACGGCAGCGCGCGGGTGATTTCATCCACCCGCAGGCCAAATCCTGAGCCGCGAACGGAGGAAAGGTCGATCTCGCCCTGTCGGCGGCGATACAGGCCGGCGTGAACGGAGGCTTCGGGGGCTGAGGCCTCTGGGTAGAATTGCATCGAGTTGGTCTCGACCCCGGCGATGGTGGGGGCGTGAGCGGCGAGCAGGCAGTGGGGGATTTGCGCCAGCATGGGATTTGTCAGGTCTTGCACCATCAGGGTCATGCCGTGCGCTTGTGCCCAGCACAGGCTCAGTAGCGCCCCGGTCTGGGTTTTGCATGTTTTCAACGCCACGCCGGTCCATCCTAGTTCGCGTCCGCGCCGGACTTGCCGCCAGTCGTGGGCGCTTTCGTCGAGAAAGAGCGGACAACGTGCGCTCACGGGGTGGACCGCGATGGGATGCTCGTCGAGTTCATACGGAAACGGCTGCTCTACGTAGAGAAGCATGGCAAAAATCCTTGGTTCTTCGTCGCGCAGGCGGTCGAGGATGGCGGTCACATAGGCTGGGTCCGTGACCGTGCAGTTAAAGTCGGCGGTGAGCCAGAGAACGTCATGGGCTAGCGCTAGTCGACCGACGCGGACCAGCCGGTGCCAGTCCCAGACGGCATCATGGCCGCGGAGTTTGATCTTGAGTGCGCGCAATCCATCGCGCGCCATCCACCCGGTCAGGGTCACAGGATGGCCGTCGTCCGGCTCATGGCCGGTTAGGTCGTCTTCCTCCAGTGGGTCCAGTCCGCCGACCAGATGCCACGCCATCAGGGTGTCGCGGCGGCGCGGGCGCAAAAAGTCCGCCGGGTAATGCCCGCGAAAGGAAATATCATGCGCGCGGTCGGCCGCCGGCGTGAGGTACGATGCCAGATCCCGGGTTAGAAAGGGCGCGCGATACGTCTCGTACACTGGCAGGTCGAGCGCGTTTCCACAGGCGTCATGCAAGGCTAGATCAAAAGCCGAGGCGCAGACGAGCGCTGCCAGCCACGGTAGTTCGGTGCCCGCTGGCCGCACCGCATTAAACTCGCGCACCAGCTCCGGCAGCCGATGCTCGAGAAAATCATGCCCAATTTCCAGAGCATGTCCGGTCGAAGTAAATGCCGGCCAGGCCCGCGCCAGCCGGCGGCACATCTCCTGCAACACGGCTAGCCGTTCGGCATACGGCAGCTCCGACGGCCAGACCCATTGCACACTCAGGGGCGTCTCGCCCCACCCACTCACCATCCGGCCGGCCGCCGTCTCCACCACCAACCGCACCCGCGCACAGGTCACGGCCGTCAGCGTTTCTGTTCCAAATTTCAGCGGAACGCGAGTCTGGACCGGCAGGAAATACAGGGTGGCCTCGACGACGCGGAGGGGGAGCGGGGACATGCGGATGAGAATGCGGATGCGGGCGGCGACGAGCGGGGTGGTTCACTCTGGTAGCGAGCGACCGCGCGTTTCGGGGGCCATCCAGATGAGAACGAAACCAGCGAGATAGACCAAAGTGATAACGGAACCCATTTGCGGATAGCCGCCGTAATGGGCGACGAGCTGGCCGCTGGTCAGCGCTCCGGCGGCGGCGACAATCCGGCCAGCATTAAAACAAAGCCCCTGACCGGTGGCTCGGACCCGGGTCGGAAATAACTCGGGTAGATACAGCGGAAACCATCCATAAAATGCCGCCGTGGTGACTCCAGTCAAAAAGACCAACGTCAGAAATGACGTGCCATATTCCGTCTGCGTGCGAAAGAGTAGAGCACAGACGACCAGCGACAGCCCACACAGCAGGCTGTAACCCCATCGCCGCCCAACCCGGCCCAGCAGAATGGGCGCCAAGAGGCTGCCTACGGTGGCTCCCAACGCCGACAGCGTGTGAGCTGTGGCCTTGGCTCCCTCAACCGCGCCCGCCGTCATCTTGTCGGCCCACAGCGGAATCCATTGCACTGATCCCCAGGTGCCAATCAAAGCGACCGAGGTCAGTCCGATGCCGATCAAGGTGCGCCCGAGCAGCGGACCGCCAAAGATTTCCGCGAGCGGCGAGGACGGTTCGCCTCTGGCTTGCCGAGTGGCGGCCGCACGCGCCTTCTCCCATGGACCCGATTCAGGGACAAAAAGCCGAATCAAAAATGTCAGCAGGGCCGGGGAAGCGCCAATCAGAAACATCCAGCGCCACGAATCCGTCGTGACCGGCCAAATCTGCGCCACTACTCCCACCAAAACCATGCCCAAATTAGCCGCCGCCCCGATCGCGCCAGCCAGCCACGGACGGTGTTTCTCAGGCCAAACTTCCATGACCAGCGCCACCCCCAGCGCCCACTCGCCCCCCATCCCCAACGCCGCAATAAATCGAAAAACCCCCAGATGCCACGGCTCGGCAGCCAGAAAAGCCGCCCCGCTGAACAGTGAGTAACATAAAATACTCAACGACATCGCCCGCACCCGACCCACACGGTCGCCCAGCCAGCCGAAAGCCACTCCGCCCAGCGCCGCCCCGATCAGAAAAGCCGCCGTGATCCGCCCCATCCACAGCCCAACATCCCCTTCGCCGCCGGGACCGAGCATCGAGAGCAAAGCCGGACGGGCTACCACCGGAAATAATCCAATCTCAAAGCCGTCAAACAGCCAGCCAAGAAAGGCCGCGGTTAATGCCAGCATGGGGCCGCGCGATGAGGGTGGGGTAGAAACAGGCATGCACAGGTCATACCGTCGAAACGACCCCGGTGGCGACTTATTTTTTTCTGATAGGAATTTGCTTTAGGGAACCGGCGTTGAGCTCGGCTGGGCTGGTCATGTGATAAGGGGGTGGGAAGGGGGCTGTCGGTGAGATCGGCGGTGCTCCAGAGCTTGATTGATTTGTCGGTCGAGGTGGTGGTGATCAGTTTGCCATCGGGCGAAAGAGCGTGTCATCCGCGGCATCGAGCTGACCTTCAAGCGACGGCTGCAAGGTGCCGTCGCTCGTCTTTCAGCGCTTCACCTCGCCGACAATGCGAGCTCGCCGCCTGCGGCATACCGCGAGGATCGGATCTTTCGCCCCCGCATCGATCCACGATTAGATGAGCGCAATCTCCTCCGGCTTGAGCTTATCGCGCTTGCCCGGCGGCATGAACTCGTTCTTTCCGCCGCGACCCGAGCTGAGAGGAAGGGGGGAATGAGAGCCTGGTTGCAAAAAGGCAAGTGACTCGGATTATTAGGTCATGGATCTAGCCGACGTACTCAAATTGCAGGCGCTTCCCTTGAGCGAGAAGCTGCTCATGGTTGAAGTGCTCTGGCAGTCCATTGGTGATGCCAATGACGAGCTGGAAGTCAGTGAGGGAGAAAAGCGGGAGCTGGACTCCCGTTGGGCGCAATTTGAACGAGACCCTTCGCGAGCACTGACGCTGGAACAATTCGATGCCTTGGTGAAAGCTAAACGCGGATGAAACAACTTCGCATCCTCCCGGAGGCTTGGGAAGACGCTGATGAAGCGGCGACGTGGTATGACAAGAAAGGCGGGCGCGAACTGGGCGACCGATTCTTGGCGGCGTTTCGAGCTCAACTTCCGGAAATCGCCCGCTTTGCCGGAACGTATCCCAAAGTTTACAAGGAGTTCAGCCGCGTTTTCGCCAAGCCCTCCCCTTATGCGATCTATTTTCGCATTCATCAGGATTGGGTGATGGTGGCGTTGCTGTGGCATACGGCGAGGAATCCCGAAGATTTGAGGACCACGCTAACCGAGTGTGATCTAGGCGATTAATTGTTTTTCTGGGCGGGTTCGGGCGGGTTGGAGGGTGCGGGTTTTTCCTGATCTTGTTGTTCTTTCGATGGTTTTTTCTTGCGGCTAGAGAGTCGCATGACGAATGCGTAGCACGCGGGGATGATGAAGACGCCGATGACGGTGGCGACGGTCATGCCGAAGACGACAGCGGTGCCCATGACTTTGCGTGATTCGGCTCCGGATCCACTGGCGGTGGCCAGCGGCACGGCGCCGAGGATGAAGGCGAACGATGTCATGAGAATCGGGCGCAGCCGGAGACGGGCCCCTTGGATGGCAGCGTCCATGAACGGCATGCCTTTTTCATGCTCCATCTTGGCAAATTCGACGATGAGAATCGCATTTTTGGCGGCCAGTCCGATCAGCATGATGATGCCAATCTGAGCGTAAACATTGTTGTCAAAGCCGCGCATCAACAAGCCGATGTACGTGCCCAGTACCACCAGCGGCGTGGCCAGAAGCACGCTGAAGGGCAGCGACCAACTCTCGTACTGCGCGGCCAGAAGCAGAAAGACGAAAATGAGGGCCAGCCCAAAAATGAAGACCGCCTGTCCGGAGGCTTTTTTCTCCTGATACGTCAGGCCGGTCCATTCGTATCCAAAGCCCGCGGGCAGGATGGTGCGGGCCACATCCTCCATGGCGGCCACCGCCTGAGCGGAACTAAATCCTGGGGCGGGGGCCCCCGTGATTTCGGTGGCTCGGAATAAATTGTAGCGGGTCGTAAAGGCGGGGCCACTGGTCTGAGTGATGGTCACCAGAGTGTCGAGCGGCACCATCTCGCCGGCCTTGTTGCGGACGCGGAATTTGGCGATGTCCTGCGGCTTGCTAGTGAACTCCGGTTCCGCTTGAAGGTAAACGCGGTAGACACGGCCGAAGCGGTTGAAATCGTTGACATACGCTCCGCCTAGATACGCCTGCAAGGTGGCGTAGACATCCGTCACGCTCACTCCGAGAACGCGGCATTTCTCGCGATCAAGGTCCACCTTGACTTGCGGCACCAGCGGGCGGAAGCCGGTGTACAGGCGGGTGAGCTCGGGGCGTTTGGAGGCTTCCATCAAGAACTGGCGGGTCATGTCGGCCAGTTCATTCACAGTGCCGCCGGCCCGGTCCTGCAGTTCAAATGTGAAGCCTGAAGCATTACCGTATCCGGGCAGCGAAGGCGGACCGAACGCGAGGATCCGCGCTTCCGGCATTTGGGCGAACTGAACCATGAGTTTGCGCAGGATGCCTTTGACGTGCGTCTGGCGGGTGGTTCGCTCGTTCCAGTCTTTTAGGCTGACGAAGAAGGTGAAACTGTTAGAGGACGAGACGCCGGACATGATGCTGAAGCCGGAGATATTGAGAAAGGAACTGATGCCTTCCGTCTTGTTGAGGATGGCTTCGACTTGTTTGCTAACAGCCTTGGAGCGCTGCAGGGAGGCGGCGTCTGGCAGTTCGCCGGAGATGAAAAAGTAACCTTTGTCCTCGTCGGGAATAAACCCACCGGGGACCTGCTTCCCGAGTATGAGAATGCCGACCACGGCGGCCACCAACAGCAGCATGGCGCGGGCCGACCGGCGGACCAAGAATCCCACCACCCCCGTGTAACGCGACGTGAGGGCATCAAAGCCTTTGTTGAATCCGCGGAAAAATACGCCCAGCGGCCCGCGCTGTGGCTTGGGCGGACGCAGCAACATCGCCGCTAGCGCCGGACTCAACGTCAGTGCGTTGATCGCCGAGAAAATCACCGAGGCCGCAATCGTGATCGCAAATTGCTGATACAGCGTGCCCGTTAGTCCAGGCATAAAAGCGACAGGTACAAAAACCGCACAGAGAATCAGCGCAATCGCCACTACCGGGCCAGATACTTCCTTCATGGCCCGCTTCGTCGCTTCCACCGGTGTGTGACCATGCTCAAGATGATGCATCACCGCCTCCACCACCACAATCGCATCATCCACCACAATGCCAATCGCCAGTACTAACCCAAATAACGTCAAAGTATTAACCGAAAAACCGAGCAACGGAAAAACCATGAAGGTGCCCAATAAGGCCACCGGAACCGTCAACATCGGAATCAACGTCGCCCTGAAACTCTGCAGGAAAATGAAGACGACCAAAATGACCAATACCAATGCCTCAAATAACGTGTGCACAATCGACTCCATCGACGCCGTGATCGGCAGGGTGGAATCAAGTGTGATCTCGACCTTGATGTCGGGTGGAAAGGCCTGCTCCATCTCCGCGAGCCGCTGCTTGATCTCTTTCGCCGTCGCCAACGCATTCGCGCCCGGCGCCAGATAAATCCCTAGCGCCGCCGCCGGGGCACCCATCACGCTGGCGCTGCTCTTGTACACCTGCGCCCCCATCTCAATGCGCGCCACGTCCCTCACCTTGACCTGCGATCCGTCTGAGTTCGAACGAACGATGATTTCTTCAAACTCCTTCGGGTCCTGTAACAAGCCGCTAGCCACCACGTTGTACTGAAACTCTTGCCCCTGCTTGGCTGGCTCGGCGCCGACCAGTCCGGCTGCCGCTTGAGCGTTTTGTTCGCGCACAGCGGCAATCACATCCGCCGGCGTCAGTCCCAGTGAAGCCAGTCGGTCCGGGTCAATCCACAACCGCATGGCATAGTCCTGAACCGTGAAATTTTTCACGTCTCCCACTCCTTTGACCCGCGCAATGGCGTCGATCATGTTGATCGTCGCATAGTTGGAAAGAAAGACTTCGTTATACGTCCCTTGAGGCGAGAGCAAGCCAATCACCATCAATAGGTCCGGGCTCGATGTCTTGACGCTGACACCTTCCCGGCTCACAGATTCAGGCAGCCGGGGGAACGCCAGTGAGGCGCGGTTCTGCACGTTGACCTGATTGAGGTTGACGCTGGTACCAAGGTCAAAGGTGGCGCTGAGCGACATCGATCCATCCGCCGCATTGACGGACCGCATGTAGAGCATGTCTTCGACGCCATTGATCTGGGCTTCTAGGGGCGTGGCCACCGACGCTTCGACCGCTTCCGATTCGGCGCCGCGGAAGTTGGCGGTGACATTGATGACCGGCGGACTGACCTCTGGGTATTCCGAGATGGGGAGCCGCAGCAGGGTGAAGGCGCCGATGATCACCATCAAAATGGAAATCACCATCGCAACGATGGGGCGGCGTATGAAAAATTCAGCCATGGGAATCGCGGGTTGGTGGCTATTGGCCGACGGGGGGGGCGGCCGGAGTCGCCGGTTCGGCAGGGGCGTCGGGCACGGTGGCGGCGAGTTCCTTGAGCGGGGCGTCGTCGATCTCGATCGGTTGGACGGTCACGGTGGCGCCGTCCCGCGTTTTGAGAAGTCCCTCGATGATGACTTTTTCTCCGGCGTTCAGTCCGGATTCGACGACCCAGAGCGATCCAATGCGCTGGCCCATTTTGACGCGGCGGAACGAGGCCTTGCCCTCATTGTTGACCACAAATACGTTATGGAGTCCTTGGATTTCCTGCACGGCGCGCTGCGGCAGGAGCAGCGCTCCCGGCAGCGTCTTGGCGAGAATGCGCACCCGGCAGAACTGGCCGGGACGTACGATTTTTTCGGGGTTGGGGAATTCCACCCGGATTTTCAACGTGCCCGTGGTCGGGTTGACGAGGCGGTCGACGAAAGCGAGGCGGCCGCGGTGCGGATGAACTTGGCCGTTGGCCAGTACGAGGGCGAAGACGGTTGGGTTTTGGGGATCGTTAAATTTCCCAGCATTGTTCAGGTACGCGACCTCGCTGATTTCCAGATTTGCCCAGATGGGGTCCAGCGGGGAGATGGTGGCCATGACGGTCGGCTGCCCTTTGCCTACGAGGGTGCCAACGTCGACTTGTTTGGCTCCAATCACTCCGGAAACTGGCGCGGCTACTTCGGTGTAGCCAAGATCGAGCTCCGCTGATTTGACCTCGGCCACGCCGGTTTCACGCGCGGCCCCGGCT
>JALRGB010000415.1 GCA_023253575.1 Verrucomicrobiales bacterium | reverse complement strand
TCGAAGGTGTGCCCACCCTAGAAAACCTCGCCAAACTCGAACAAGGCGTCGTCATCCAAGGGCATCGCACCCAGCCCGCCATCGCCAGACGGCTCGAGCCCGCTCCCCCATGGCCCCCGCGGACCCCGCCGATCCGCGTTCGCAAAACCATACCCGATGCGTGGATTTCCCTGCAGCTCACCGAAGGCAAAAACCGGCAGGTCCGCCGCATGACCGCCGCCGTCGGACTACCCACCCTGAGACTCATCCGCGCCCGCATCGGGCAATTAGAACTCGCAACACTCAAGCTGCAACCAGGTCAGTGGCGCACCTTGGATCCCCAAGAAATACGCGCCGCCACCGCCTAAGTCGCCCCACTCAGAGACCCGTCACGAACATGAAATTGTCGCCACGCCCTAACGCTTATCCCGGGGTAGACCAGCCGCCGCCGCATGCATTTCCTCAATCATGCTGTTCACAGGAAGTCCGTCGATGCGATACCCCTCGTCCTCCGTCAACAGATCATACGATCGTTTGATGCCGCATCGCGTGGAAACCGCGGTCACCCGGCGGCCCGCCACCCCCTGCCCGATTTTCAGATCCTGCAGACGCGTACCCGCGAGGCGATGCCAGCCGCAGGCCTCGACCGAGGCCCCGTCATCAAAGACCACCTTGATAAAAACCGTCGATGCCTGCTCCAGATAATCATGTTTCTGCTGCACGATCACCGGGTACCCGCGGTAACCCGTCACCACATCGCCAGCCGCAATATCCCGGACCACGCGAGGCCCCGCCGGCGTGTCGATCATCGCTTCCTCAGGCAGACAGGCCATTGCCACCTTGATTCCCGCAAAAGGCAGGGCCGTTCGCACCAACGGAGCGATCAAATTGCAGCTGGAGAGACTGATGGCAGAAACCACCGCTAGCGCGCCACATATCAAAATCCTAGTATCGATCATAAGAACCAGACGATCAAAGCGGCGCCGAGGATGATGCGATAGACGGCGAAGCCGTTGAAGGTGTGACTCTGGACGAAGCGCAGGAGCCATTTGACGACGATAAAGGCGGAGACTGCGGCCGCCAGAAATCCCACCACGAGATCGAGAACCGCCGTATTGCCGATTTCACCGTCGCGCCAAGCGCCCAGCAATTTGTAGCCTCCGGCGGCCGTCAGGGTGATCATGCCGAGGATGAAGGAAAACTCGGCGGCCGCGGGACGGGCCAGTCCCAACGCGAGAGCGATCATGATGGTGGCCCCGGAGCGCGAGGTACCGGGATAGATGGCGGCCAACAATTGGGCGAGGCCGCAGGCGATGGCGATAGTCCACGTCAGATTGGGCGATCCTGGGTGGTATTTGCGCCACGCCTCGATGCCGAGAATCACGAAGCCGCCGATCAGGGTGGCCCAAGCCACCGGACCGACAGTTTCGGGAAGCTGCTGCAGCCCTGACTTTTCCAAAGCCACCCCTCCCACCCCCGTAATGAAAAAAGCGGTGACGAGTTTGGTCAGGTAATCGCGCGACGCGGGTTCCTTCCAACTCATCAACAACCCGGTCAGCTTGGTCCAAAAAATCGGCAGCAGCGCGAGCGCAGCCCCCACTTGAATAAAAATGGTAAACCATTCTGGGCGCGCCCCCATCCAGCGGTCAGCAATCAGCAAATGGCCAGTGGAAGAAACAGGAATGAATTCAGTAAGGCCCTCAATCAGGCCGGAAATGAGCGCAGAAAGCCAGCTGGGCATGAGAAAATATCAGTAAAAATAGCGGAGGGCGGACGGAAGCTGTCAGCAGAGACGGTCTTTCCCAGTAGTCACGAGTTTTGTCACAATTTCTGATACCCGCCGGCGGACAGATCGACAGGCGGACAGACCGACAGTCGAGCAGGTGAGCAGGCGGAGGGCAGAAAAAGTGGGTGTTGGAGTGTGATGATTGATGGCGGACGCTTGCGCGGGGCGGCAGGCGGCCGCATGGTGGAGTTCGAATCCATGGCGTTCCAGCCTTCATCCCCCGTTGTTCAGCCTTCGGTTGTTCCCCGCCATGTGGCCATCATTATGGATGGCAACGGCAGGTGGGCGGCGCAGCGGGGGTTACCGCGCACGGAGGGGCATCGACGCGGCGCGGATGCGGTGCAGCGCGCCGTGGAGGCGTGCGGAGAGATGGGAGTGGATTTTCTTACGTTGTACGCGTTTTCGTCCGAGAACTGGAAGCGGCCGCCGGCGGAGGTGGAGGCCTTGATGTTTCTGCTGGATCGGTTTTTGCGGAACAAACTCGATGAGATGCTCAAGAAAAACGTCCGATTTCAAGCCATTGGGCGACTCACGGATCTGCCGGCGTCGTGCCAGGAGTCGTTGCATCGCGCGATCGAGCGGACGGCCGGGAACACGGGACTCACGTTGATTTTGGCCCTCAGTTATGGCGGCCGCGAGGAAATTGTCGATGGAGTCAAAAGTGTAGTGCGCGACGTGCAGGACGGGCGTCTCGATCCAGCGATGATCACTCCAGAAGTTTTCAGCCAGCATTTGTACACGCGGCGCTGGCCCGACCCTGACCTTTTGATCAGGACCTCGGGCGAGCTACGGTTGTCTAACTTTTTGCTATGGCAGCTCAGTTACGCCGAATTCTGGGTCACCCCAAAACTCTGGCCGGATTTTAACAAGTCGGATCTCGAAGAAGCCTGTGCGGCCTTTGCGCAGCGCGATCGCCGATTTGGCGGTGTCTGAGGTGCGGTACCTGAAGAGAAGCACAATCCAGCAGGATGGGGAAGGCATTCTGGGGGCGGCGATCGGTTGACTTCCCTGAAAAACTGTGGTTCTCACAGAGTCGCCCACGACGTTTTCACGCATCGGCGCGTTTCAGATGCAGACTGTTCTAGCCATTGATCCCGACGCAGACTTCCTTCAGTGGGTGGCCAAACACTTGACCGCCTCTGACGTGCGGGTGATTGGCGCCACCAATGCTGACCAAGGGTTTGCTGTTTTTCAGCAGGAAAAACCTGATATTGTCCTGAGCGAGCTGCAATTACAGCCAGTGACAGGTATGGAATTGCTGCGGCGCATACGTCAGACGGACCCCAATGCCCTTGTTATCCTGAATACAGGATTCCCTCCGACCAATGCGGTCATTGAGGCAATGAAGCACGGGGCCTACGAATTTTTGCGCAAGGAGGCGCTCAGTTATGAATTGCGGCCGGTGGTTGAAGATGCGTTGAAGACGCGCGAGTCGATGCGCACGACGGCGGTGGTCGTGCCATTGCTGGACAATTTACAGCAATCGATCATTGGCCAGTCTCCGGCCATGCAGGGGGTGTTCAAGTTGATTGGACGGGCCTCGCGTTCGACGGCGCCGGTTTTAATTACGGGCGAGAGTGGTTGTGGCAAGGAGGTGGTGGCGCGGGCCATTCACCGTTTCAGTGCGCGCCAGCACAAGGAATTTGTGGCCATCAACTGCGCGGCCATTCCGGAGAACCTGCTCGAAAGCGAACTTTTCGGGCATGAAAAGGGAAGTTTCACCGGGGCGGTGGC
>JALRGB010000327.1 GCA_023253575.1 Verrucomicrobiales bacterium | reverse complement strand
CGGGGTCGCGGGCTGGTGGCACGGCTTTGATGGCGGTGGCGGCGGCGCGGTCGGTTCCGATTCCTGTCTATGCGGAGATGAGCAGTGTGAATCCGGTCTTTATTTTACCGCATGCATTGCGCGAGCGATGGGGTGCGATTGCGACTGGTTTGCATGGAGCGGTGACCGGTGGGGCCGGGCAGTTTTGCACGAAGCCTGGGGTGATTTTTGTGACGGCCGGCCGGGAAGCGGATCAATTTGTCGCCAAGCTGGGGGCTTTGATCAAAGAGACACCGTCGTGTGCGATGTTGAATGCTGGTATTGCGGCGAATTATGCGCAGCGGCGGTCGCGGCTGGGGTCGATGGTGACCGTGCAGGTGGTGGCCGAGGGTGGGGATCAGCAGGCTGGAGTTTTCCTGACGACGGCCCGGGCGTGGCGCAAGAATGCGTTGCTGCACGAGGAAGTTTTTGGTCCGAGTACGCTGGTGGTTTTGTGTGAGAACGATGCGGATCTGTTGCTGAGTGCGGAGGCACTGGAAGGGCAGTTGACGGCCACGGTGCATGCGGAAGCGGCTGATGGTGATGTGGCTCGGGCGCTGGTGCCGGTATTTGCCCGCAAGGCCGGGCGGGTCATTCACAACGGATTTCCCACCGGGCTGGAAGTCTGTCATGCCACCGTCCATGGCGGTCCGTTTCCGGCGACCTCGGACGGGCGCACGACCTCCGTCGGGACGTCCTCGATCACGCGCTGGACGCGGGCGGTCTGCTTTCAAAATATGCCGGCTACCTTGCTGCCGGCGGAGTTGCAGGATGGTAATCCGCGAAAAATTTGGCGCATGGTGAACGGCGAGCGCACGCCTTTGCCGTTGGTTTAATCTTTCTGACGGAAGGCCAGAGATGTTGTTGGTTCATTGATTCCTGCTTGCCAAACGGGCGCTTTGTCGAAACCTGCGCATCCATGTCTGCTTCTGTTTTGTCCACTGATCATTCTTCATCGGCCGGCCGCTGGTCCGGCGTTTTTCCTGCTGTCACCACGCAGTTTCATGCTGACCAGTCGTTGAATCTGGAGGCGACGGCGCGTCATTGTGAGGTGTTGATTGAGTCCGGAGTATCGGGCTTGATCATGGGTGGCTCGCTGGGCGAGAACCAGACGATGCAGCCGGCGGAGAAGCGGGCGGTCGTGCAGCGTGCCATTGAAGCGGCAGCGGGACGGGTGCCGGTCCTGACGGGCGTGGCGGAAATGAACACGCAGGCGGCGTCGGCGTTTATGGTTGATTGTCAAGCCATGGGAGTGGCTGGTTTCATGGTCATGCCGCCGATGGTCTACAAGGCCGACAATCGCGAACTGATGCATTGGTTCCGCACACTGGCGCAGGTGACCCCGCTGCCGTGGATGTTGTACAACAACCCAGTCGGATACACGGCCGACGTGACGCCCGAAATGTTCGTGGAGCTGGCGGATGTGGCCACCCTGACCTCGATCAAAGAGAGCAGCACCAACCCGCGGCGGATCACGGAAATTCGCAATTTAGTGGGGGATCGTTACCAATTATTTACCGGGGTGGACGACCTCATGTTGGAGTGCGCCATTTTGGGGATTGACGGGTGGGTGGCTGGCAGCGGGATTGCTTTTCCGAAGGAGAACCAACTGCTCTGGGAATTGACCCGGCAGGGCCGGTGGGATGAAGCGCGCACCCTGTACCGGTGGTCACAGCCGTTGATGAAGCTCGATACGCATCCGCATTTTGTGCAGTACATCAAATTATTGCTGCAGGAGACAGGACTGGGAGCCGAGTGGGTGCGTGAACCTCGGCTGCCGATTGCCGGAGCCGAACGCGATCAAGTGCTGGCCATCATTCGCACAGCGCTAGACCGGCGGCCCGCCCAATAATCTGACTTTTTCATGGAACCGACTGCGGCTACTGCGATCCACGTCATTGATTCCCATACGGCGGGTGAACCGACCCGTACGGTGATTTCTGGATTTCCTGAGCTGGGGGGCGGTTCGGTGGCGTCGCAGCTAGAAATATTGCGTGACGAGCACGATCATTATCGGACGGCGGTTTTGAATGAACCGCGAGGCAATGATGTGTTGGTGGGTGCTTTGTTATGTCCGACTCTTGAGCCGGGGTGTTTGACGGGCGTGATTTTTTTCAACAATGCGGGTTATTTGGGCATGTGTGGTCACGGCTTGATCGGGGTAGTGGCCACGCTTCGTTATTTAGGGCGCCTGCATCCGGGGGCTGGTCGCATTGACACGCCGGTAGGGGTGGTGGATTTTGTGTTGTCGCCTACGGGGGACGTGGAGCTGACGAATGTTGAGTCCCGCCGTGCGGCCAAGGATGTGGTGGTCGACGTTCCGGGTCATGGTTTGGTGTGCGGGGATGTGGCGTGGGGTGGAAACTGGTTTTTTCTGGTCAAGGACCATGGTGAGTCGTTGGTGTTGAGCAATGTTGGGCGGCTCACAGCGCTGACGATGATGATCCGCGAGGCGTTGAATGCGCAGGGGCATCCGGAGGTGGATCACGTGGAGTTTTTTGGTCCGCCGCAGCAGCCGGGGCATCACAGTCGTAATTTCGTGCTGTGTCCCGGCGGTGTTTACGATCGCAGTCCCTGCGGGACGGGCACGAGTGCGAAGCTGGCTTGTCTGGCGGCGGACGACGCACTGGAGGAGGGTGTGGTGTGGCATCAGGAAGGAATTCTCGGCACGCATTTCAGCGGGAGTTTCAGGTGGATTGACCGCGAGCGTGGGGCCGTCCGGCCGAAGATTGTGGGGCGTGCTTTTGTCACGGCGGAGGCCCGGCTGTTGCGGGAAGAAGGAGATCCATTTGCCTGGGGTATTTGCTAACGGAGGACCGGAGACGGCGGGATTTACTTCCGCCCTATTTTCATGAGCAAACGAATTGTCATCATTGGAGGCGGGGTCATCGGTCTGAGTGCGGCGGCGGCCTGTGCCGCGCGCGGTCATCAGGTGACAGTTGTGGAAGCGGATCCCGGGCGGCGGGGCGCCTCCTTGGGCAATGCGGGCATGGTGGTGCCAAGTCACTTTATTCCCCTTGCGGCACCGGGCATGGTGGCGCTGGGATTGAAGTGGATGTGGAATCCAGAATCGCCGTTTTACATCGAGCCGCGGGCGGACTGGGGATTAGTGGCTTGGGCTTGGCGGTTTTGGAGCAGTGCGACCCGGGCGCATGTGGCCCGCAGTGCGCCGCTCCTCCGCGACCTGCACATGGCCAGTCGTGTGCTTTATGCACAACTGGCTGGGGAGAGCGATTTTGGATTGGTGCGCAAAGGATTATTGATGCTGTGCGCCTCCGGGCACACGCTCGAGGAAGAGGCGGCGACAGCCGTCCATGCCCGAGAACTGGGGGTGCCGGCGGACGTGCTGAATCCATCCGAAGTAGCCGCCCTCGACCCAGGTATCACCATGGCGGTGGCCGGAGGCGTTCATTACCCTCAGGACTGCCATTTGGATCCGGGGCGTTACGTTGCTGCGCTCGAGGCGCGTCTGCAGGCGGCCGGAGCTACCCTCAACTGGTCAGCGCGCGTCACCGGATGGCGTCGTCACGGAGCTGGCCTCGCGGCCGTGGCCACCAGTCAGGGCGACATCGAAGGTGACGAATTTGTGCTGTGCGGCGGAGCTTGGTCGGACGATCTGGTGCGCGATCTGGGCGTGCGCCTACCGATGCAGGCCGGTCGAGGCTATAGTGTGACCGTGCCTGATCCCGTGCAATTGCCGGCCTTGTGTTCGATCCTGACCGAAGCCCGAGTCGCGGTCACTCCCATGGGGTCGTCGTTGCGTTTCGGTGGCACGATGGAGATCACGGCTAAAGACAGTCCACCCCGTCCCCGCCGGGTGGCTGGCATTCTTAAGGCCGTGCCTGATTATTTCCCTGCCTTCCGGGGCGTGGAGCTGTCCCAACTTCCGTTCTGGAGCGGCTTGCGGCCGTGTTCGCCCGACGGCTTGCCGTATCTGGGTCGGAGCATGGCGGCCAATAATCTCACCGTGGCCACCGCCCACGCCATGATGGGACTGAGTCTGGCGCCTGCCACTGGCGAGATCGTGTCCCAGCTCATCGATGGCGAGCCACCGTCCATCGACGTGCAGTTGCTCAATCCCGACCGATGGGCATGATTCTTGTTTTCCATGCGCTCGCGAGGGCAGTGCATACTTGTAATGGACAGGCAACCGAATAGCGTGCTATATCGTTATTCAATTCCCCGGCTACGCGCTGGGATTTTTTTATTTCATGATCTCATTTCTTCTCTGGATCGTCGCTGGTCTTGTTGTTGGCGTTGTTTTCGGCTCTTTTTTTGAATGGTCGATTCACAAGTTTGTGATGCACAAACCTGTGTGGAAGTTTCGCTATGCGTTTCAGGCGCATGCGGTCGTTCATCATCACGTGTTCAAGGCCGACCACACGTATCATTTGATCGAACCGAAGGACAAAGAGACCATTCCAATGGCGTGGTGGAACGGTCCGGTTTTGATTGCCATGGGATCGACTCCCTTTGTGTTGTTGTCTTGGTTGATTGGGCAGTGGGGGTTCGCGGTCGGCGGCGCTCTGGCTTTCGTCCTGTATTACGCGGTGTACGAATACATTCACTGGTGCATGCACCTGCCGAAAACTCGTCGACTTGAAAAATCCTGGGTGTTTTACCGTTTGAACGGCCATCATCTGCTGCATCACCGGTACATGCACAAAAATTTCAACGTGGTATTTCCTCTGGCGGACTTGCTCCTTGGCACCTTGATGCCTCGGGCCAAGACGAGGTTTGCGCAAGCTCGCGGCCCGTCGGTTCCCGACGTGCAACCTCTGGAGATGGCGAAGGCATCAGTGGCCATGGCTTCCAATTAGGTGGTAGGGGAATTCTGGGAACGGGGAGTGTTGAGGGAGTTGGCGTGATGGGAACTGATTGGTTGGTGATGGGGCGATGACGGTCGGCACGGCTCTTTGCTTTGGCGATCGATGGTAAGAAGCGGGGGCGGGGTTGGGCTGTGTAGGGCTTTATAGGGTCGGAGCGTCATAAATTTGACTGGATGAGTTATCCTTCTGACCTGAGGATGGCTGCCCTCGCCTCTTTTCTGATCATGATGGAGATATCTAGATTCGTTGACATGAGCGTTTCGGTTTCGATCGTTGCGCTTTCGGTGGTCAACGGTCTGCGTTATGTGTTGTTCTGTGGTTTGGTTTGGCTGGCCGCGTATGTCTTTTTCCGGCGCCGGTGGCTTCATCGTAAGATTCTGCAGGTGTTCCCGCCGGCCTCGGATGTCCGCCGGGAGATCAAACATTCGGCGGTCAGCCTATTGATTTTTAGCGTTATAGCGGCGCTGACACTGGAGGCGGCCCGGAGAGGTTGGACTCAACTCTATAAGCAGCCGGACGAGAGGGGGATGGTGTGGTTTTGGGCGAGCATTGTTTGCACCATTTTGATTCACGACACCTGGTTTTATTGGACGCACCGCTTGATGCATCATCCTCGGCTTTTCAGGCTGACGCATCTGACCCATCACCGGTCGGTTAATCCCACTCCGTGGGCGGCCTTTGCCTTTAGTCCGCTGGAGGCGGTGGTACAGGGGTGTATTTTCCCATTGGCGGTCATGCTTGTGCCGATGCATCCCTATGCCTTCGGCTTGTTCATGAGCTGGCAGTTGGCTTTTAATGTCATGGGACACTCGGGATTCGAGGTTTTTCCCCGCTGGATGATGAAATCCTGGTTGGGCCAGGTGCTGAGCACGCCCACTCATCATGTCATGCACCACGAGAAAATGCGTGGCAATTACGGGCTCTACTTCAATATGTGGGATCGGTTGATGAAGACCAATCACCAAGATTACGAGGCTCGTTTTACCGAGGTGGTGTCCCGGTCTCAACAAAAAAACATGAACTGATGACTGGCCGATTTTCATGCGTGGGGAGATTTCTCAGCGGGTTTGGGAGGAGCGTGGCGGTAGGGCGGCCCGGACTCGGTCGGCGTTCGCTGCGGCAGGGCCGCGGGTTGTGGGTCATCATCGTTTGGGTGCTGATATTGAATTTTGCCAGCGTCGGAGCAGGAGAGATCACATTCGATTCCGGCATCTCCCATGGGATGGTGGTGCAGCGCGGCCAGCCGGTTATTCTGAGTGGGACGGGCGCCCCCCGAGCGGCCCTGACGCTCACCTTGGGTGCTCAAAGCGAATTGGTGGCGATTGAGGATGATGGTCGTTGGAAGGCGGTGTTTTCTGCGATGCCGCATGGCGGGCCGTACACCTTATCGGCCTCTTCGGGCTCGCACGTCGTGTGTATTGATGACGTGTGGGTGGGAGATGTGTGGGTGGCCTCGGGTCAGTCCAACATGCAGATGGGGCTTGCCGAGACGATCGGCGGCCGGGAGGCTCTTGCGAAGTTAAGTCGTGAGCCCGCGATCCGTTTTCTGGAGGTGCCTCGAGGCGGCGCGGACGTTCCGAAGCCGGGGTTGGAGGGAGGATGGCAGCGGGCTTCACCGGAGCTACTAGCCCGATTTTCCGCTGTCGCCTGTTATTTTGCAGCCCACTTGCGTCGGGAGTCGGCGTTGGCGGACGTTCCTTTGGGACTCATCAACAGTTCGTTTGGCGGGACCAGTATCGAGGCCTGGTCGCCGGTTGGCAGTCTTGCTGGGTTTCCGCAGGATCGGCTCAGCGGGTCGATGTTCGGCATTCCGCCCGGGGCTCTTTTTAATGCGAT
>JALRGB010000323.1 GCA_023253575.1 Verrucomicrobiales bacterium | reverse complement strand
CGTTGATCGGGTGCGGCGACTGGAACGACGGCATGAACCTCGTCGGAGAAAAAGGAAAAGGGGAAAGCATCTGGCTTGGGTTTTTCCTTTACGATGTACTCCAGCGCTTCGCCCGGCTGGCCGAATCTCGACAGGATACGGCCTTCGCCAACCTCTGCCACCAGCAGGCCGTCAAAATCCAGCAAAACATCGAAACTCATGGATGGGATGGCGACTGGTATCGCCGGGCTTATTTCGACGATGGCACGCCACTCGGATCAGCCACCAATGAGGAATGCCAGATCGATTCCATCGCCCAGAGCTGGGCCGTCTTGTCCGGCGCGGGCCGACCTGACCGCGCGCGCCAGGCCATGGCCAGCGTGAATGAGAGGCTCGTTCGAAGGGATGACCGTCTGGTTCAATTATTCGATCCCCCATTTAATGTGTCGGCGGTCGAGCCAGGTTACATCAAAGGCTACATCCCCGGAGTCCGTGAAAATGGCGGCCAATACACTCACGGCGCCATCTGGACCTCCATGGCCATGGCCGAACTCGGGCAGTCAGAACAAGCGTGGGAACTGTGCTCCCTGCTCAATCCGATTCATCACTCATTGGATGCCGCCGGAACCAGTCGCTACAAAATAGAACCCTACGTCATCGCCGCAGATGTCTACTCTATGCCCCCGAACACCGGCCGTGGGGGATGGAGCTGGTATACGGGTTCCGCCGGCTGGATGTACCGGTTAATTGTCGAAACGCTTTTTGGTTTGAACGTGGAAGTCGACCGCCTGCACCTCAAGCCGCTGCTCCCCAAAGCTTGGAATTCGTTCAAACTCCATTACCGCTATCACGAAACATTCTACCACCTCGTTGTCGCCCGCTCCGGCATCGGGGCCAGCCAAGCTCATCCGCTCATCGTCGATGGACAGGAACACTTTGAAAAAACCATCCTTCTCGTCAACGACCGCCGCAATCACATGGTCGAAATGTGGGTGCCGTGACCCGCTTGCCATGGCCCTCCTGCCAACACGTCATATCTTCGTACTTTTGCGTCATCGGTAACGCTCTGCGCCGGGTGCGCCTGCGGCCGCTTGCCTCATCATTCTTTGCGGCCGGCCGCCGAGTGACTGATTCCCCCCAGCGCTCGCACTTCGGATAAGGAGATGACTCCGGCGGTCACCTTGGCCATGGCATCATCGGCGAGGGTTACCATACCCTGGCGCCAGGCCTGTTTTTCCAACGCCGCTCCATCGGCCCCGTCCAAGATCAATTGGCGGGCGATCTCATCGAGATGCCACAATTCAAACAATCCAATCCTGCTATCAAATCCTGTCCCAGCACAGGCATCACATCCAACGGGATGCCATAACAGGCTGGGTGGCACCCGGCCCGCGGCCTGAAACCACGCGCCTTCCACGTCGTCTGGCGCGGCACTAGTCCGGCACTGCAGACACAACCGCCGTACCAGTCGCTGCGCCATGCACATCTCCAAAGCATCGCCAATCTCCCAGTTTTTCAGTCCCTGATTCCGAAGCGCCGCCACCGCTCCCACCGCATCCCGAGCATGCAACGTGGAAAGCACCGCCAATCCGGTGGCCGCCGCCGTGACCGCCACCTGTGCGCTCGCGGGATCCCTGATTTCCCCCACCAGTAGGAAATCCGGGTCCATCCGCAACATGGCGCGAATGGCTTCAGGAAAGTTCAGCCCTCGCCGCGAGTTCACCTCAATCTGGGTGATGCCATCGAGCCGCCTTTCAACCGGATCTTCCACGGTGACAATACTAGATGGAAGTGACTGAAGTTGATGGAGTAACGAATAAAGAGTAGTGGTTTTTCCAGCGCCGACCGGCCCGCAGACGACGAGCAGGCCGGTCCGCATCGCTGGCCACGCTTGCAACCGCTTCTGGTCTGCTTCGGCGATGCCGAGTTCATCAAGTGCCCGCACCGGTCGGCTCGTATCGAGCAGCCTCACGCCCACCATTTCGCCGTCGACGGTCGGCGCCACGGTGGTTCTTAACTCCAGCCGGGCTCCGGCCACATCTAGGCGGGCGTGACCGTGTTCGGGGTGGGCCAGCGCGGTGGCATCGATTCCAGAAAGCGTTTTGAAAAATGCGACGAGCTGGGCTCCGGAGGCATGGGGAACGGCCGCCACGTCATGAACGAGGCCGTCCATCCGCAGTCTGATCCGGGTTTCCTCTGCGCCAGGCTCGATATGAATGTCTGACGCTTTCCACTCGACTGCATCGGCCAGTAGGGCCTCCGCCCGCTCATTCGTGCGGGGTTCCCCGCCAGGCAGTGGCAGCGTGCGTAACATGGCCTGAAACCGCGGAGCCAGACGCGGTTCGATGACTCTGGGATTGTTGCGAGCTGATAGGGCCATCTTGAAACCACTGTGACGCAAAGCCGTCACTTGTCACCGCCGGAAAACCCAGCCCACCGGCGCCGCTGGATTCTGCCGGCTCATCGCTCAGACGCCCGCGGCTTCACACGTCAGGTTCAGTCGGCACTCGCCGTCGCCATCCCGACCGGAGCCAGCACCCCCATGGCCCGGCGCAACTCGGATTCACTTTGGCATAAGTCCGCCCGCGCCTGCAATTCATTAGTCCGCGCCTCC
>JALRGB010000160.1 GCA_023253575.1 Verrucomicrobiales bacterium | reverse complement strand
TGTCGACAACGCATCCATCGGAGCAGTGGCCTGCCGGGGGCCGGCCACCGATTCCGATCCAGCACCCGCCGTTACTATCCGGGCCGCTGGATGCCGCGGTCGCCAGTGAAACGGATTCGTCGGCCCGAATAACGCCACCTGCGGACGTCGAGCCATCGCCGCCAGATGCATCGCCGCTGAATCCACGCTTAGCACCAGCCGGGCCCGGTCGATCACCGAGGCCAGCTCCAGCAGGGACAGTTGGCCGCTTAGGTCATGAAGACCAATCCCCGACGAACCAAGAGCGGACCGGATGGCCGCCAGATGCGCCTGCTCGGCCCGATCCGAGCTACCTGTCAGCACGACCGGCAGCGGGAGGCGCGCTATTACTTCCGCCCAGCGCTCCGGCCGCCAGTATTTCTCGGCCCGCGCCGTGCCCGGGTGGACGACCATAAACTCGCCAGTCGGCAGTCCGCGGATCCCGTCCGCCAAACCGGCCGGGATTACCAAGCCGGTGGCCCGCGGCGCGGGCAGCCCAGTCAGAGCCAAATGAAAATCAATGGTATGGAGATCACGCACTGAGGCGTCGCACCAGTCCGTATAGCCATCTGCGCGCCAGGCGCGTTTTCCCACCATTTTTCGGTACCCAGTGACGCGTGTCGCCCGACTCAGCCGGGCCAACAAGGCAGAACGATCAGTGCCCGTGAAATCGTAGCACCGGTCCCAGTTCTCAGCAAAAACTCGACTCCACAGGGCCAAATTCGGGCGGCCGGGCGCGTACACAAGCACCTCGTCGGCCGCCGCGAAGGCGGGAGCGAGTCCGCCGGAGGGTCCGTGCAGCACCAGCGTGAGATGAGCCTGCGGCCACGCCTCGCGCATCGCCTGCAACGCCGGCGCGGTCAAAATCGCATCACCAATGCGTTTGAGCTGAAGACAAAGAATACGCATAAAACCGGTCCCACCATACACCGCCGTTTGCACTGGCGATGAATGATTTGGCAGAAGCCGACCGTTGCCAGCTTCGGCAAGTCATGTGGCTTCCTCCGGGCGTTCTGCGGCTCACTCAGCAGCGGCTGGCTGGAAATCTGGCGCGCCGGTCCGCCAGAGGGCGAATGCCCAGCGGCTGGCCAGCTGGTCATGGATCTGGCTGCGTTTGGAACCGATGCCATGGCCGGCTTCGGGGTCGAGGAGGAGGAGAACTGGGTTGGTGCTGGCGGTGGCGGCTTGCAGGCGCGCGGTCATTTTGCCTGACATCCAGGCGTCGACCCGGCGGTCGTTCAGGCCGTGGGTCAGTAGAACGGATGGGTAGCGGGCGCCATCCTGAACGTTGTGCAGCGGGCTCATGGTGCGGAGGGCGTGAAACCCTTCGGTGGTCGTCACGGTGCCAAATTCCTGAATGTTGGGCGGCCCGTTTTCGGTGGTTTCCATGCGGAGGAGGTCGGTGCAGCCGACATTGATGATGGCCGCTGCAAAAAGATCAGGGCGCTCGGTGATGGCGCGGCCGATGAGGATGCCACCGGCGCTGCCGCCTTGAATCGACAGTTTGGCGGTGGAGGTGAATTTGTGGGTGATGAGGTATTCTGAGCAGGCGATGAGGTCTTTCCAGGTATTGGGTTTGGTTGTTTTCTGTCCGTCGAGGTGCCAGTTCCTTCCTTTTTCGCCGCCGCCGCGGACATGGGCGACGGCGATGATGCCGCCGCGTTCGAGCCAGGCGAGGTTGAGCGGACTGAACCCAACATGGCGGATGCTGCCGTAAGCGCCGTAGCCGTTGAGCAGGAGCGGAGCGCTGCCGTCCAAGACAACGTTTTCAGGGTAAATGATCGAGAGCGGAACCTTCACCCCGTCATGACTGGGTACCTCCACTTGCTGGGACGTATATCCTAGGACATGATCATATTTTCCGGCCGGCTGAAGCGGGCTGACTTGAAACTCCCGGCGGCTTGGATCGTAGGCATACAGTGCTCCGCCTGCGGTCCAGGACGCGGTGCGAATAAAAATGTCGCTAAAATATGGAGAGGCTTCGCTGACCGACGCGGAGTCGTCGTGCGGCGGAGACAGTTTCTCTGGCGGACGGCCATTTGCTGGGTCAAGCGGCATCACCACGCCGGCTCCATGCCGCGTGGCATTCACGTAGACGGCGTCGCGCGAGGCCAGCAGCGACGTAATGACTAGCTCGCTTTCTGGCAGGACGACTTCGGCCGTGGCTAAGTCCGGCCGGGCCGCGGGCGTGCGGATGACTTTGTATCGCGGCGCCTGGGCCGCGGTCACTAGATAAATAAACCCGCCGTGCACCGTGAAATCAATGACTTGATCGCGGCTGGTGCAGACCGGTTTCCAGTCGGTCGACGGCGCGGTCAGCGTGTCCAGCCGTGCGCTGAACAGCGTTAATTCCGGCGCATCACCATGGTGAATTTGCCCGATGACTTCCTTCGAGCCGGGAAAAACTCGGACACTAGGGAAATCAAGCGGCGCCGTGACCCGATCGGGTGTCCGCTTCCGCCCTAAAACTGGCCGGTCGGAATCCGCCGGTTGCCCGAGGGTGTGCAGGAACGCCTCGGTGTTGTGATAGGTTTCGCTGGCCGGCGCGCCGGCTGCCAGTGGCTGACGCCGACTGTAGAAAAAACCACTCGAGTCCGGAAGCCACGACGGTTCATTATACGCGGTCTCAATGCGGTCAATCGAAGCCGGTAGGTCCCGGCCGGTGCGCAAATCCCGGATGTAAATGGTGGTTACTTCCGACCCGCCGGTGGCAATGCCTACGGCCGCATGTCGACCGTCGGGGGAGGGGCTAAAAAACTCCAGACTGGCATGTGAGCCGCCGGGTTGTTCGTAAGACTTGGGGTCCAGAATGATGGTTTCTTCACCGTCGAGTGACGGACGGCTAGCGATGACCGGGGTTTCGGCGTCTGCTTCCAGTTTGCGGTAAAACACGGTTCCGTTCTGCAGGCGGTGCAGTCCGCCGATGGTATACGGCGCGCCCTTGTCGAGTTCCTGAATCCGCTGCAGCAACTGCCGACGACCGGGCAGTCGCTCTATAACAGCTTGTGTGAAAAGCGATTGTGCCTTCATCCACCCGTCCACTTCCGGGTTTTTGAGGTCCTCCATGTAGCGATAGGGGTCGCTCACTTTGATGCCGTGATACTCATCGACCACTGGGCGCACGGGGGCGACCGGTGGGGTGGCGGGCGCGTCGGGTGCGGCCATGGCAGAGGTGGCGGCCATCATGAGGAAGACTGCTGCAAGGGTGGCGGGCGGGCGCCGCAGTGGATGAAACATGAGAGATGGTATCGTGGCGGCCGGTGGCCGCAAGAATACCCGTGTGCAGCAGAGGCATGGCCTCGGGCTCGAAACCACGCCTCGTGTCACTGGGCTGACGTGACCCGAGTCGACCCGAATCGACTCGGAGTGAGCGAGGGGTTGACTATTTCCAGCGTTCGAAGGCTTCGATGGCTTCGTATTCGGCGAGGCCGAGGGCGTCGTAGGTGTGCGCGGACTGGCGGTTGCGATCGCCGGTCAGCTGGTCGGGGTTGGTGTGGGACTGGAATTTTTGAATAGCAGCGAGTTTTTGTGCGAGTTGATCCGGGCTGATGGGGACGGCCATGTCAATTTCGTGTGGTTCCAGTTCTTTTTGGTGTCCGCGGTGGAGCCAGATGCGGCAATTGTCTTTCCAAGCGGCGGTGCCGCACTGATCCCAAGCGGTGGTGAACGCACGCCAAGCGACCCCTTGAACGCTGTTGGGATCGGCGAGGTGGCCGGTGATGAAGATTTGATGGGGTTTTTCGGTTTCCAGCACGGTGCGGAGCGCGGTGACGTCGGCTTCTTCGAGCCGGAACTGCCGGTACCGGCCTTTGGCATAGAATGGAAGGTCGAGGAACTGGGCGTGTTCCGGAGGTAGGCCCAGCGCCTGCAGAGCGTCGCGGGCCTCGCCGCGGCGGATCAATCCCTTGAGCCGCCGCAGGGCGTCACCGGGGTCGCCGAACGGCCCTTTGGCTTCCAATTGCGCAAGAATATCCCGCGCATAAGCGACTTGATGGGTCCAGTCACCTTGCTGACCGCCGAGGCCCGCGGGGGTAAATTGCTCGGATGTTTCCAGCAGGACTTTGGCAAATTTTGAGGCTTCGGCGTCGCCGACGCGCAGGTCGCCGCTGGTCATGTAGGCGACGTGGACGTTGTGTCCGTGTTCGACGAGCCGTTGCAGGGTGGCTCCCATGCTGAGCACGTCATCTTGCGGTTCGGGGGCGAGGATGAGGGATCGTTTGGGATGCGGTTCGGCGCGTTCTGGGCGGGTGCGATCGTCTGCGCCGGGTTTTCCTCCGGGCCATCCAGAAATCGTGTGTTGCAGGCGGTTGAAAATCTGAATGTTCAGATCGTAAGCGCGGCCGTGCCGGGTCAGCAGTTCGGCCATTCCGTTTTCATTGTATTCTTCGTCGAGCAGCTTAAGCACTGGCTTGTGGTGACGGAGGGCGAGCCAGGTGACGGCGCGGCGGGTGCCGGTTTCATCCCAGTCGACATGGGAGACGAGCCATGGGAGTTTGACCCGGGTCAGGGCTTTGGAGGCGGGGGCGTCGACGAGAAACCGCGCATCGGGGTGCGACTGCAGGAAACTGGCGGAGACGGCCTCGGTTTCGGCGCCTTCAACCGCCTCGCGAACGATTTCCGCCTTGTTTTCGCCCCATGCCATCAAGGCGACCTTGCGCGCGCGCAAAATGGTGCCGACCCCCATGGTGATGGCGAATCGCGGGACATTGCCCTCGCCCAGAAAGTCCGCGGCTGCATCCTGTCGGGTGATGCGGTCGAGCGCAATCAGCCGGGTGCGCGAGTCGCGCGTCGATCCCGGCTCGTTAAATCCAATATGCCCGGTCCGACCAATCCCGAGGATCTGCAGGTCAATGCCACCCGCCGCGTCAATGGCCGCTTCATAGTCCTGACAATGAGCAAAGACTTTGTCGAGCGGCACCGTGCCGTCCGGCAAATGAATATTTTCCGGTCGCAGATCGACATGGTCAAAGAGCTGCTCCCGCATGAAACGGAAATAACTTTCGCGGTGATCTCGTCCGAGGCCGTGATATTCGTCGAGGTTGAAGGTGATGACGTTGGCAAAGCTCAGTCCTTCTTGTTGGTGCAGCCGGATCAACTCGCGATAAAATGGAACTGGGGTCGAGCCGGTGGCCAGTCCGAGCACGGTGGTCTGTCCCGCGGCTTGGCGGGCGGTGATCAGGTCCGCCACTTCCCGGGCCAGCGCGGCGGCGGCGGTGGTCGCGGTCGGGAAGATCAACGTCGGGACTTTTTCAAATTGTTCGGTGGTCGTGGTGGCGGCGGTACTCATCAGAGGTAGCTAAGCCGCAACCGTCGAGCCGGTCAAAAGGAACAAGGATGAAGGGTGCTGGATTGGTTGGATGGCGATTGACGGGGCGGGTGAGGCGGATTCATGGTGGCGAATGGAGCGCAAGCCGCCGTTTATAGTTGTGGTGATGGGGGTTTCCGGATCTGGGAAGACCGAGGTAGGCCGTCGTTTGGCCGGAGTTCTGGGGGGTGAGTTTTTTGATGCGGACGCGTATCATCCGGCCGCCAATGTGGCGAAAATGAGTGCGGGTATTCCACTGACGGATGATGACCGACGGCCGTGGTTCGAGCGGCTGGCCCGCGAGATTATCGCGCCGTGCTCTGACGGCGCCACGCGCGTGCTGGCCTGCTCGGCATTGAAAAAAACGTATCGCGACTGGCTGCGGGCGGCGCGGCCGGGGGCCGTGCGGTTTGTGCATCTGGATGGCAGCTTCGAGCTGATCTACGGGCGGATGGCGGCTCGCAAAGATCATTTTATGCGCGCCGATATGCTGCGCAGCCAGTTTGCCACGCTCGAGCACCCCTCAGACCACGGTGAAGATGATGTCCTCTCCGTCGGGATCGAACCGCCCGTGGACGAGGTGGTGCGCCTTGTGGTTTCCCGATTGCCCGGACCGGACCACGGCCCGATGTCGGATCCGGACGACGTCCCGGTGGTTACTTCGTCGCCGGGGGCGTGAGTTCGGAGACATCGGCCCGTACCTTTGATCCCTCGCTGACTAGCCAGCCGTCGGCGACTAATTCTGTGATTTCCACTTGGTCTTGACTGGTGGCATCGGGTAAAAACCGCAAACGCACGGTGGGCAGACTGCGAGGGTTAATCCGGGTCCGCGCGACCAGCTGGGTATGCACCAGCTGCCCCCGCGGGACGTAGCCGTAGAGCAGGTGCGTGTCACCGCGCGAAGCCAGCCGGAAGCAGGCATGGGTGGCGGAGTTGGGGAAATCGCGGTTGTAATAATCCTCCGGCTGCAAGGAAACTCGCATTAGCACCGGGGTGGTCGGACGCTGGGCCAAAAAGTCATCCCAAGACATTTCACCCTGACCCGTGAATGATTCCCAGTCGACCCTGATGCCGGCCGGTGTCCGCTGCATAGCAATAACAAGTCGCTGAAAATCATTTACTTCTGCTACGCCTGCTAGCAAGTCGCGGTTTAACTGCATTTCCGAGCGGGTGGGCAGCCGGCGTACGACAAACGGTTTCCATGGTGTGGAGCGGTGGTGTTGTTCGATCAGCGGCCACACGCGTTCTGGTTCCCTCACCACGGCCCGCAGGTCTTCGATGGTCAGGGCTTCCAGAAAACTCCGCATGACTTGTGTAGCTTGGGCGAATTCGGCGTCGGTCAGGGACGCGGCGGCGACGATGGCCGCTTCCTGAGCGGCTTTGCTGGCCATGGCGGCCTGTTTGGCCCGGGTGGTGCCGTCTCCGACCAGCAGGGACTTGGCGAACCATGCGGCTCCCAGTCCGATGACCATGACTCCGAGGATGCTCAGGCTCATGATTTGTCCGCGGCTCAGCCCGCTCGCTTGGGGCGTGCCGGGGCTGGAGCTCTCGTCGGCTTCGTCTTCGTTCTGACGGGCTGGATCCTGCTCCCAGTGGATGGCTGCCGCCCGGTGTTCGCCCAGTTTGGATTTTTGGCGTTCGGTCGCTACCTTCGTGGGGAGGTCGGTGGTTTTGGTGAGGCGCGGTGCAAAATCTGGGCGTCGCAGCTCTCGGACTTGCGGTTCCCATGATTCTTTGGGGCGAGGCGGGCGCGCGGCTCCTCCGGATTCTGCCGTCCGCTGTGGGGAGGTGGGCATGGCCTCGTCGTGGTCCTCAGGGGACGGATTTCCTGTGGCGTCGTCAGGCATAAATGAACCAGTGCGGACGGGGGCCCCGTCCTGTTAAGGAGTGATTAGTGAGGTGCTTGGGTGGGGAGGGGAGGCGCCGGGGTGTTTATGGGCGGGTCATGCGTTCCGCGACCACCCATTGGTCGAACTGCTCCCCGGTCAAAAACCCGGTTTTGACGGCGGCCTCGCGCAGGGTCAGACCTTCTTTGTGACCGAGTTTGGCGATGGCGGCGGCTTTGTCATAACCGATGTGTTGATTGAGGGCGGTGACGAGCATCAGGCTGTTTTGGACGTACCCGCGGACGGTGTCGCGGTTGACCTGCAGTCCGTCCAGACAATAAGCGGTGAAGCTCACCATGGTTCCGGTCAGAAGCTCTACGCTGTGCAGGAAGTTGTGAATCATGACCGGATTGAAGACGTTGAGTTCAAAATTCCCCTGGCTGGCGGCAAAGCCGATGGCGGCATCATTTCCCATCACCTGAACCGCGACCATGGTCATGGCTTCGCTTTGCGTCGGGTTCACTTTGCCGGGCATGATTGAGCTGCCAGGTTCATTTTCGGGAAGACTGAGTTCGCCCAAGCCGCATCGCGGGCCGGATCCCAGCCAGCGGATGTCATTGGCGATTTTCATCAAGGTGGCGGCCAGTGTTTTCAGGGCGCCGCTGGCATAGACGAATTCGTCGTGGGCGCTGAGGGCGGCGAACTTGTTGGGATGGCTTTGGAACGGCAGGGCGGTCAGGTCGGCGATGGCGCGGGCGGCGCGGTCGGCGAATTCTGGATGGCTGTTTAAGCCGGTGCCGACCGCGGTTCCTCCGATGGCCAGGTCCCGCAGCCCGCTCAGCGTTTCTTCAAGGCGCACCATGTCGCGCTCGATCAGGCTGACATAACCAGAGAACTGCTGGCCAAATGTCACCGGGGTCGCATCCTGTAGATGCGTGCGACCAATTTTGACAATATCATTAAATTCAATGCGTTTTGCTTCAAGAGCATCACGGAACCCGCGGGCGGCCGGCAGCAGCCGGTGAGTGACTTCCTCCACCGCCGCAATGTGCATGGCGGTCGGAAAAGTGTCATTGCTCGACTGTGACATGTTCACATGGTCGTTGGGATGCACCGGGGTCTTGCTCCCCATGACGCCGCCTGCCATCTCAATCGCCCGGTTCGAGATCACTTCGTTGGCGTTCATGTTCGACTGCGTGCCTGATCCCGTCTGCCAGATGCGCAGCGGGAAATGCGCGTCTAGATGACCCGCAATGACTTCGTCGGTCGCGGCACAGATCAAATCACACGTCTCGGACGGCAGCTTACCCAGATCACGGTTGACCATGGCACAGGCCTTTTTGAGGACCCCCATCGCCCGGATGACGGCCCGCGGCATCGTGTCAGTGCCAATGGCAAAATACTTCAGAGAACGCTGGGTCTGCGCCCCCCAATAACGGTTCTGCACCACTTCGATGGCGCCCATGGTGTCGGTCTCAATGCGGGTCTGATCAGGGATCTGGCTCATGCGGAAATCATCATGGCGCTTCCGCGGGCATGGTCAACCGCCCGGCAGCCGTGGGTGGGGAAAGCCAGAATTTTACCTAGCGGGAAGGTCCAGATGGGGCTGGAGTTTTTTCAAGGTGGCTGGTCCGAGGCCGGGGACGCGCCTGAGGTCTTGTTGGGTGCGATACGGTCTATTAGCAATTAATCGATTGGCCATTTCCTCGCCGATGCCGGGCAGTCGCATCAGGGCGTCGCGGGCGGCGGTATTGGGGTTGATGGTGTCGCCCGGGGCGAGGGTTTGGTCATCGAGGGCCAGCGCGATTTCCTGTTCTTCACGTCGTTGAGTTTCGCGTTCGGCGATCAGGGAATCCCAATTGGTTTTCGCCCAGATGCCGACCCCCCGTTTGGCGGCCTGCAGCTCGAGATCGGCGAGCGATGCGCGATAATCATCCTGACGTCGGCCGTCGTACGCTTCGCGCAAGACGCCAAAAGCCCGGGCCAGCCCGCCGGCGACAAGATGGGCTCCGAGATCGGCCCCGTCAGCCGTGACCACAAAGGCATAGACTCTCTGGTGTCGACCGTCGCCGCGCGCGTCCGCAAAGGACGTGTGAATCGTGAATGGGCGCGCCAATAGCCGCCGAACTTCCGCCCCCGCCGCCTCGCCAAACCCCTTGGCCAGCGCAATCGCAGCCCGGGCGTCCGGAGCCGCATTCGTAATGCCAAAATACCGCCGCTGCGTCCGCAGCCGCCGCTCGTCCGTGTCGTCGTTGACATGCCACTCCACACAATCAACCCCGTACAACCGAACCGTTATTTCTCGCTGGTCGGCCGTGCGCACGCGGAAGCTGTCGCCGTCCGCCCACTCGGCCGGTAGCAAGCGGCAGTTTTTCAGCGTCTGCAGCGGGGTGGCGCCCTGCAGCTCTCCAGCCACCAGCAACACCAGCCCCCAGCTCATGCCCCACAGAGATTTCATGTGCCGCGTTAGTCGCCGGTCTTGAGAACTTTGATGAACGCTTCCTGCGGAATGTTCACCTTGCCGATCGACTTCATCTTCTTCTTCCCTTCTTTTTGTTTTTCCAAGAGTTTGCGTTTACGGGAGATGTCACCGCCGTAGCATTTAGCGGTCACGTCTTTGCGGAAGGCACGGATATTTTCACGCGCGATGATTTTCCCGCCGATGGCTGCTTGGATCGGGACTTGGAACATTTG
>JALRGB010000138.1 GCA_023253575.1 Verrucomicrobiales bacterium | reverse complement strand
ATCCCCACTTCCAGAAAATCCTTATCGCTGTACTCCTGACACTGGCGTTGCCTTGAGCTTGCCTCCAAACAAGGCCACAGCGGCGCAAAAAAACGGCGGTGCAGTTCAGTTGATTTATCCATAATTGCGATAGATAAATTTTTTTCCAGCTCATTCATTGTCAATCTATTATCATCTGTTTATTTGCTCCGCAATGGCCGTTACAAGACAATCTATGGCCCTCCTCAAGGTCCTACCCATGACAGTCTAACAAGCTTTGCAAAATCAAACTGCTGCCCAACAGAAATCCCTCGGTGCCCCTTGAACTTGTTCAAAACGTGGACACCGTTGTATTAGAACCCATTGCGGAGTTATTGGAAGCGAAGGTGGGAAAGTAACCATAAATAATGCATTCGTTCGTAAGTACTAATCCTGCCGACGAGCACCTTTTGGTGCAAAGAATTTTCTATTCTCTTCGCCTTCTAAACAATAAACTGATCGACGATATGATGCGGTTGCGTAGAAAATAAAATGCCATAAAAACAATAAAGACAATCAAACGTATAAATAGCTGTTGATTTCCGCCTAGTTTACGAACTTCCATCTCGATCATCCTATCCACGCCAAACCAGATGCAAAGAATAAAGTATAGTATGAAATACTTGATCATAACTCTTGGAATTAAAGTGTTCGATGGAGATCACGCCAAGCTCATTCAGGAATGATTCCAGTCCCAATATTGCCTAAAGTCCAATGATTGCAGTTATGCAATATACAATGATACCTATCCGGTTTTCGCATCTGATCCTCCATTCTCTTTAACAGTGCACGATCTTGCTCGCAAGTAGATTGAATTGTTTCGGATATGTCCGGTGGAAAGCCATCCTCCGATGGTTCTCTGACCTCCCCTGGCGCAGAGACAGTTGGCATCAATCCAATGGTAAGGATACCCTGCACCGCGTCCTTTATTGAATCAGGTCTTAATGGATTATTTGCTATTCTAGCGAGCCAGCTTCTATCAACGGCAAAATCAAAATACCGCTTTCCAATCACATTGCAGCAATTTTCATCCCATATATCTACAGCAATACCGTGATGAACGGCAGGGTTTGTGCGTGTTAAATGCCTATCTAGTCCCCAAATATCAATCTTATTCGTTGGATCATTCCCTACCATCGCATACAGGTTCAGCCCTCCCCGTTCCCAAATGGGATCGCGTGATAGCCACCTCCCTTTCGTTGGATCATAAACTCGATACCCATAGTAACTGAGCCCGCTCTCCACATCGGTGAACTTGGTGGAAAAGCGATAGGGCATGTTTTTTACGTTGGGTGAGCCGACGGCGTCGTAGGAGGCGCGGAGTTCGCGGCCAAAGGCATCGTATTCGTAGATGGCGGCCATGGCGCCGACGGCCACGCCCACCACGGCCTTGCGGTAGCCGGTCACGTTGCCCAGACGGTCATGGAAGAGGAAATAATCGTCATCGGAGGGATCGGTGGGGGCGGACCAACCCGCATGCCCGGTGAATGTTGAGACTCCGTCGCGGATGAGCACCAGGCCTGCTACGCCACCCGCGGCCTGCCAAGTCTGTCGGTCATACGGCAGGCTGGCCAAGTCCGGCCCCCACACGTTGGTAGAAACCCGGCCCCGCACGGTGGTGCCATTGTCTTCCATATGGACGGTCAGAATCTGGTTCCAGCCATCGTACACGTAACGCTCCCAACTGGTCAGAAACCAACCGCCGGCCCCGGAATACTGAAGTTCCGTTTTCTTCTCGATCCGCCGGGACAGCCCATCGTAGCTGAAAGTGAGCCGCCAGCGATTGGCCGAGCCGGAGGTGTGGCTGGTCATCATGCGCAGGCGGTTTTCCGCATCCCAAGTGTAAGCCCACCGTCCATCGCTAGTGAGATTGCCATCGGTGTCGTAGGCGAGGGGTTCGCTAACAGGCGGCACATACTGGCTCCCCGCAGCCACGGTGACCCCGTTTTCCCTGACGATGATGTTCTCATACGTGGTGCCGGGGGTGTGGGTGAAATTCCGCCACCAGTACAGCCCGCTGGTTCCCGACTGGTAGGTCGGGGCCACGGTATTGACCGTCACGGCGGTAGAGCTGTTGGGCCGGAAACCGGTGACGGACACGGTCTGGCCATTGGTGATGGGAGAGTATTGGTTTAGCACATTGGGGGTGTAGATGCGGGTGACGGGTGTGGCCGCATCGGACACCCCGCCGCCATATTCGCTGCTGGAGGTGCGATTACCCATCAGATCGTAAGCGTAGCCTGCCTTGGTCCCACCATAGCTCTCACCGGTGGGCACGCCCGAGCCATTGATGAATTCCTTCCGCGCCGCGGTCACCTGGCCCGCTGTGTCGTAGCCGTAGAGCCATTTCCCATCCTCACGCCGCACGCCCGTCACCAAGTCGCCAGTGTAGTCTAAATTGAACCGTTGGATCAGCGCGGACGAACCTCCATTGACTCCATACCAGTAAGCATAGGACAGGCGCTCGGAGCTGAAACCGCGTATCCCAAGGGACGTATTGGCGTAAGTGCCGCCGCTTTTCACATCGCCATACAGACTGGTCCAATAGCGGGTGTCCGTGCCATAGAAGTAACGGAGGCGCCGGTCATACGTAGTGGTGCTGCCGATCGTGCTCACCTCAATTTCGCCCAGCCGTCCAAAATTGACGTTTTCGTAGGCGTATTTGATGGTGGGAGAGACGGCTGATGAAGTAACCTGGGAATCAAGTTTTTCAAGTTGGCCCAGCGCATCAAAGGTGCGGGACACCTGGGCCCCCACCAGCAGGTTTTGGGTTCCGGAGCTGGTCGTCGTGGTCTCATCATCCACCCGGCCATCGGGCCGGTAGGTGATGGTGGTTTTTCCCGCCGCATCGTACCTCTCCGAGATTTGTCCCGCCGGATTGTAGACGTAAGTCACGTCGTAAGAAGCGCCATTGTCCGGGCTGGAGGGATGATTGGGGTAATCAATGGAAGCGAGCCGACCGTAGCCATCGTAACCGTAGGTGGTGGTGATGCCGCCTCCGCGGCTCCAGAGGCGAGTGGCCAGATTACCGCTGGGGTGATAGGTGTAGCGGGTTTTTTGGCTGTCCGGATAGACTTTCTCACGCTGAAGGGCCAGTTCTCCCACCGTGCCATAATTCCAAGTAGTGATTTGTCCGCCGGAAGAAGGCCAGGTGGCAGCGCCAAAATCACCATTTGAACTCGTGTGATAAGTGGTCATGGACGCAGTCCGCAGAAAGGTGTCGTAGGTGTATTTGACCGGCTGGGTGCCATTGCCCCATTCAAAAAGCAGCGTGCCCACTGAATCATAGGCCCGGTATGCGGAGCCAGTGCCCGTCGGTGTTGGGGTATCAATCTGGCTGACCAGCCCGCTGTAGAACGTGTTCCCGGTGTAGTAGTAGAAAGTTTTGACCACGGTGCCCCCTTTTGACTCCCGGTAGACACGGCCTGTGCCCGGGTAATAGGTCAATGTGGGCGGGCTGCCGAGCGAAGCCGCGGAAACAAGCTGGATGCGCTCGCGTAGCGGCGAATACGTAAGGAGCGTGGTGGCGCTGGGATCGTACATGATCCGCATCAGGCCCGCGTAGGATTCATAAGAACGGGTATTCAGGCTTCCTCCCACGGCACCCCTTCTGTCAAAAAAGGTGGTTTTCTTTGCCTCCGGCTCCCGGCGCAACTCAGTCTCCCAGGCCAGTCCATCGCTTTCGATCCGTGTCAGTGTCGTCACCCGATTAGCCACCCGGTCATTTGGGAAGGGCCCGAGGCAGGTCTTGGTGGTTTTGGCCGGCGTCGCTGAAGAAGATCCCAGCCGCTCAATGACCACATCCCACCATTGGTCGCTCGCATCTTTGACTCTCTTGGTAGTGGTGTGGCGGATGCTGGCCACAGGGGTGGTGCCGCTGCTCGTAGCCAGGCCCGACGTGGTGTACTGGCCATTGGCGTCTGAAGTGTAGGCCAGACGCACACTGGGATTGCCGCCGCCAGAGGAAGGGAGGGTGCGCGCACTCGGGCGGCCAAAATCGTCATATCCATAGGTCTCCGTAAACTGCATCGGCGTGCCGGTGGCGTCGTTGTTGATTGAACTAGGATACCAGCGGTACGTGACCCGGCCCAGCCCATCATACTGTCTGGTGGTGACGGCGGCATTCGCGGTGGGGGCATCCCCGGGAACTATCAGAGTGGAAAGGGCTTCCTTTCGCTGCAACTGCCAATCAGCTGGCATGCGGTCCGCATACCGCTGTGTTTTGGTTTGTCCTGTATAAGAAAATAACGACCCGGGCACGGGCACGCTGGGGTTTGTTTGGATCAGGCTTTCCATTCTGAGCAGCCTGCCATGCCTGCCATAAGAATCCCGTTTTAGCAAAACTGACGCCAGGCTGATCTGCTTCAAATAATTTCCAGTGGGGGCATCCACACTGTAGGTATGGTCATACACCCGTCCGGTTACGCTCTCGGTTCGGGCTGTGCGCCCGGCGAGATCGACGGCCAGAGTGGAAGCACGGCTCCACTGGGTGCTGCTACCGGAAGGTGCGATGCCGGTGAGGATTGTTCCTGCTGCGTCGATCCCATCCAACGTGGCGGTGGTGTGGTAATGCACGGTGCTGCCCACCGAGGCAGTGCTATAAGTGTATGAAACACGAATGTTGTTGTCGGCAGGCACAAGCCCCGCCCCTTCATAACCGGAAATTAAATCCCGCAAAGGTCTCCCGAATCCGTCCGTCTCTCGCGTAGTGACGATTCCCTTGTCGTTGCGATCGCGGATGGCGGTGCGGTGGAATCCGGACAAGCCTGTCATATCAGGGGTCTGGTATTCCCATTTCTGATTGAGGACACCGTCGTGAGTTCCATCGGGATCAATCCGATGTTCGGTGACACGCCACAAACCATCGTGATGCCAGCGTTCCTCCCGTAGAACCTCCTGCGTGATTCCGTTTTTTATAAGTGCCCTCGTCGAAAGCTGGCGTCCACTGGCGAGATGGGTGGCCACCCAGGTTGTCATAGGATACATTTCCCCGGTGGTGGTCATTGTGGTAGAAATAACCTCCACTGGCAGGGCTGCTGACAGCGTGGAAGACACCGTGGATGGATCATACCCTAATGGCTCGTTCGGATCATAAAATACGGTGTAATATTTATATTCCGTCCTCGAAACCACGTCGTGAATATTGCCTGGATCGGAAGTAGCGCCCTTTTTCAAATGCACCACGACAATGGGGCGCCACTCCAATATGTCGTTGGGAGCAAATTCAATATGCGTAGCGAAAAAATCGGAGGCACCTGCGTCAAAATAATTTTTCATCAGAGACGTCCGGCTCCCATCGTTAGTAGCAGTTTCGAATTTTTTGGACATTTTCCCGTCAATCAACGTGGAACTAGTCAGCACCGTGCCATTGATGTCGCTACCGCTATACTGATAGCTCACAGCCGTTTTCGCTCTTTCATTGGTGTTGCCCAGTGTGTCGAGCGCCGAGACGGAGGCGTTGGAGGCAGGCGCTGCGGTCAACGTGGACCAAGGGGTAACCACATGGCGCTCAGTAACCACATTGCTTTGGCCGTCGAGCTGCTGGGTAGTCCAAAATGCCGCCCAGGCCGTGGTGTAAGATTTGCGCAGTTTGACCGAGGCATAATTCGGGTCTGACGCTGCAACCGTTTCGTTTTCTCCCCACCACACGTATTCGGTGTCGAGAACAGCGGTTCCTCCCAAATGGACGCGATGCAGCGTCAGCGCCTCCCCCCATCCCATGTACTTGAATTGAAGGGTTTCATGAGTCGCTGTGATATTGCCATGCGTGCTCATCCCGCTGGATCGATTCAGCACTGTTGTATGCGTGATTGAGCGTGTGCTGCCTGTCTGCGTATTAATCCATTCATCCGTTCTGGTGGTCTGGTCTCCAGTGAGCTTGGCGACTTTCATCGTATAACGTGGTCCTGAATGCGCTGGATTGCTGACATAATAATCTTCGACCCGCTCGAACAAGCCGTGATTCTGCCATTGGGAAGTGAGCGTCACCGTGTAATGTTTTCCACCTGCATAATTTCCAGAGCCGGCGGTGGCGTTTTTAATATTCATTTTTCTAGTCCATTTGTTCACGTTCGTGGACAAAAGACTAGGGTTTCCAGAGCCATCAACGCTAACAATCTCCAGCGGATAATGGTAAAAAGACAGCTCGGTGGAAGTAATCTGATCAATAATCGTCAATCCCTCCGGGGCCAACAGCCAAAATTGATCTCCCATGATCGTATTTTCATTGCACGGCGTCAATACATTTGCCACAAACAATTTCAGATCGGGCGAAGAGCGCGATAGCCTGTAGGCTAAAGCATCATAAGGCTCTTTGAATCCAGAACCTAGATTGGAATGATAGGCGAGAGATCCCACAGACCCCCTTGGGTTGGCGGCCACCCCCAGTGAAAGATTGATCTCCAGCATATCGGGACTCAGGCTATGCGTGGTGCCATCATACACCAGCGCGCCCCCCGCCAAGCCGATGCTGGGACGGCCAATTTCCCGCCCGTTGGTCATGCTTTGTGAAATGTCCCTTGCGGCTTTTAACGCCTCGGAAGCCAATGGCATGGGATCGGCAGGAGCTGATGGAGAAGGAGGGGCTGGCCCCGTATCAGACTGCTCTCGAAAAGGCGTAGGCCCTGGAGGTGGTACTTCCGCTCCGGGAGGCGGCTCGGAAGCCCCGGGATCGGCTGGAGGTCGAGATGGCGGCTGCGGGTCCTGCGAAGAAGGCTGTTTGTTTTCGCCAGCATCCACACTTGAAGGGGAGCAGGTCGCCGCCGCATCAGGATCGCTGCCACCAGTCTCCGGCTCGGCGTCTGAATCGGCAGGAACCGGACTCTCGGCTGCGCCAACCCGTGTCTTGGTAAACCGCGTCGAGGCAGAGGCCCCCGATAGTTCCACATAACGCTTTCTGGCGTAAGTTGGGGTAGCCACTGGAGAACCGCCGGAACTGGCAGAGGTGTCCACAAAAAACCTGGCGTTCGCACGGGAAGAAAAGACTCTCAGTTTGCCTGACGTATGGGTATAATCGGCGGTATTCGAGGCATTACGCAGCCGCCAAGTGGCCCGCTGGCCCTTGGCCGGGAGCGGTCGGGTGCCGTTCTTCCGGACTAGTGGTAAGGTCACAATGGCTGGAGAACCGACACTGGCCGCGGGAAGGGCATACGCTTCTGTCTCATAAACAAGAGTCGCGGCCATGCTTCCTGTCCACACCGCGCGCAAACGGTGAGGGCTCGGATTGAGGGGAGCCGCATTGCCATTAGGTAGGCTGCCAATGCCACTTGGGCTGAGGGAGCCGCCGCAGCACGAACCATTCGCTGGCCTCAGCGATGAAAGAATGAGCGCCGCGCAGCATCCAAAACCAACGAATGGATAAGAGAGACGTGATTTCATGAGGAAACTTCAGAAGGGGAGACCACTTAACTCAGCGAACGGAATGGCAGATTTTAGTTTCTAGTCGAAGAGCGACTTAAATGCTGGATCTGGAACCCATTCACCCTTCAAGTAGCGTACCGACAGCGGGGAATACACTCGGCCCACTGAGGATCGGACCGCCTCGGCCGAAGACTCTGGCGTGACACCAACAAACAAATCGAAAGCGGTCAAATTCGTGCCCTCAATCAAAGTGTGAGCGTCTTCAGGATTGTCGGGATCGAAACCCTGAGCCGTTTCCCAATCGTCGGGAAGGCCGTCGCCATCACGGTCCTTCGCAGCAATTCCCGCAGCTTCCCGTTGCCTCAGGTATTCCTCCTCCGCCAAGCGTTCTTGCTCCATCAAATGCCTCCTCGCAGCGGCCGCCTCCGCCCACAAGGTTTGGCGGTGCCTTGCTCCTGACAGATACGCCTCCAAATCTTGCTTCAGCACATCGTGCCTTTGGGGAATAAATTGATCGCGCACTTCTATCACTGATTTGCGCCAGTCCTCAATGGTGCGTGGAGGTGAATCATAAACCCAGCTCCACCGGGCGGCTTCCAACACCGCAAATGGCTCGAACCCTTCAGCCGCTTTATCCCAGCGTGCCCGCATGGAACCGACAGACCAAGGGCCGCTCTCGCCAAACAGGTATTCGCCACGGATCTTTACCCTTTCACGGAATCCCTCATTATGCGCCAGCGCCGCAAAAGCCCATACCGGGCCATCCACGGCCTCGTCTAGCGCCTCAAAAAGATTAAGTTCAACTGACGCAGCAGAACGGAAAACAAACTCGGCGTCCACGCTCAAGAACGAAAACACTCCCAGCTTTTCCCAAATAAGATAGTTCCTGTTGATCCAGTCTGTGTTGGCAGCCCAACAATTGAGAAGCACATAATCAATGAGGTTCTCGACATTTATCTGCTTCATGCAGGCATCCCATCCCGCGGATTCCACAAGGCCATCCCTCGCTTTTCGTCGTTCTTCCCGAAGCCCAAGGCACAGTTGCTCCCAAGCGGACGCGGAGCCAAAAATAGCTTGCGCCTTTCCCGCACTGGACACATCCCCTGGCTCCAAAAGGGCAGTGGCGTCGAGCCCCGGCGCCAGCTGCTCCATGGCCTCGTAAGCGCCCCAATATTTCCCATTCAGAAACACATTCACGAACCGCCTTTTCATGGCAGGATGCCCTAGCTCTTCCAAACACGAGGCAGTAAAGGCATCACTGATGTATTTGGCATGAGCACGCCCATTGGACCAAATGGATCCAACCACCCAGGAGTCTTGAGTGGGATGCCGCAGAAGCAGTGACTTTTCCGCTTGGCTGCTCAGCCCTAAAGATTCAGCCAACGGGGAATTGCCAGGATTGAGCCGCACCCTGAAACTATGCTTCAGCGTGGTGTCGTGATACCGGCTGCTTTGTCCGGAAATGGAAATCATCGCGCTTCCCTCACCTGCGACTGGAGGAGCGCCAAGCTCCAGGCTCATGGATTCAACCTTTGCTTGCAAGACAGCAGGCTGGGAAGACCTCGCATAGAGACCGGACTTCAAATCGAACAATCCTTTCACGTCCGCTACCACTGAAACAGCCGGGCAGACCCTGATAGCATCGGCCAAACTCTGGGCCGCCTCGCTTTCCAATTGTTGAAACGCCACGGGAAGCGACGCTTCAATCTCGGCTTCACGATAGTGGCTCCAATCATGCATTGTCGCAGGCCAATTCGTGGGCCTCTGTTGACCAACAACCTGCTCCGGAAAAACATACGCCGCTATATTCACTGCGCTCATCTTTCCATCTGAGCCCAAGCTGGCCGCTTTCAAAATGACGCTTTCAGAGACTTGGATCGCCCCCTCAAATCGAATCCCTGCTTTGCGCGGATCCGAACCGTCCAGCGTGTAAACTATCGTATGGTCTGGATGCGCGGCCGTTATGGAAATCGGTGATTCCACATCTAGAAATCCCGATCCTAAGGATATGACGGGAGCCGCCGGAACTGAAACTGCTGGCAAAACCGCCTGCCTGAATTCCTCAGCAGATGCCAACTCAAGCACGGTGCCACCGCTGGCCAATTCGTGGTCCCGATCATCAAGGTTCGGATTCGCTCCAATTTGGGTCTCCAAGGAACTGATGATGCCATCCAAGTCAGGGTCGTGCCCAAGAGGATTGGTTTCAAGAAAGGCCAGATTATCCAAAAATATGGAATGTGCGGTATCTCCCATAATAATATACCCATCCTCCTGGGGCGTCTGTGAAGGATGGAATCCGAGATTGGCCGCAGCAGCATGGCCATCAACGGAAAAATCCCAAACTTGTCTCGCAAAATCCTCCCTGATCGTCACCCGCACCCAGTCCGTCGTCCGCTTGCTGGAAGCATCCACCGGGACTTTTTTTCCCGTTTTGATCCACTCGCCTTGATCCGATGACGTCTGATGAAAAACCCAAAATTCCGCTTCTTCGGCTTTTTCTGGATTTGAGAATAGCCCGATCCGGGCGCCATCAATTTCCAACAATTCCCCCGTTTCAGACTGAACAGACGCCACAGGCAAAATCCACAAATCAACAAATGATACTACCCCTCTCATTCCGCTCCGCTTCACACTGATTTTGGCTTGAGAAAAAGGCGTTGCGGGCTTCAACTCCATGCTGGCGAGCCCGTGGTGTGAGACGCTGGAGACAATCTTCACTTCTCCCTGTGCCACTTCCCATCCATTCTGCCCGTGCACATTTCCAATGCTATATTCAGGCTGCTCAAATCCTATGCGTTTGTTAAAATTTAATTCCGATCCTAGTGCATGCGCCCAGCACAAACCAATTCCTATTACACTTCCAACGCAGCTGTGTGGGGGATTCATAGTATGCGTGGGTCTATAATAAAAAGCCAACTTCACGGCAACACAATTGTTGCAGCCAACCAGAAAATCATTTGGTCAGCGGAATCCGGCGGTCTGCTCGCTTGAGCGTAGCGGGCAGAGGTGTGGCGGAAGGGGTGCGACCGCTTTTTTATGTGTTGTTTCAACGGATTGCGAGCTCCATTTGCCTCAAGATGGTTCGGAGCACCTGCGCCCAAGGCTCAACCCTCGCGCCATTGGCACCAAACACCACAGAGAGCTTGCCCGGACGGATACCAAACTTTATTTCTTCAGCGCCGCCGCAATACATGTATTGCAACACCCACCACAACAACCGCAATCCCGACCCACAATCTCCCACCCGCTGGAATGAAAACTGCGCTAAGAAAAAGAATGACGAAAGCGAACACGACATGGGCTGTTTGTGGCATTTGTGCGTAGATTTTAAATCTGTAATATGTACTCCTCAATTCAGCCCTGGACTGGGTTCTACGTTTACAATTTCTTCAGTGCATGTGCACTCACCGGAAGGCAACCGTACGAAGCACGTTCTCGTGGCAGTAAACGTGTTCGGTCCAAATAGTGAGCGCAATCCGCCGAGATCTAGCATCCTCCCGGTTACGCTCCGCCAGATGATGCAAGAGCCCTCACCTCTCCTTGCAGCTTCCTCGCACATGGGGCCGGCGAGTATAGTATCCACAATAGTCGGCACTGTTAGCACCGGAATCCATGTTCTAAGCAAAGGGCCCCAAGGGAACCGGGTCTTCTGCAAACAGCGTGGTTTTTCTTGCAGGTGGAGGCGGATTGGATGGGGTGAGGAATAAACGACAAGGAGTTTTACTATCGGGTGCTGGGGCTTTCGGAGCCCTGGCAGGTTGAGGACGTGAGGTTGGATCTTGCCGGGAAGAAGGTGGAGGTGAGGGTGGCCGTCAGGCGCCGCGCGGCTGACCGTCAATACCACCGTGCCGACTGCCGACCTGCCGCCGCTCAGCGCGCCGCCGCCGGGGTATGGCGCACGATATGGCGTGTACAATACGCTTCTTGGCCGGGCAGCACCGCCACCGGGCGGAAGACGGCCGGGTCATCCAGCACCGCCATGATTTCCGGATAGACGAGACGGCCGAGTTGCGGCTGGCCGTAGGTGACCGCCACGTCGCGTCCCGTCCGGCCCGCCTCCTCCATCAGCGCCCGCAATTCTTCCACCGTCTTGAACTCCCTCAGGCCCGGATCATAAATGGAATTCTGCATGAGGAAGCCCGCTGTTATCACGGTTTTTTGATAATCAGGGTGATAGGGATTTATGACCGGCTGCACGAGCCAGGCCGCTTCGCGATTTGGTTCGATCGGGTGATGCCGCAGCGTATGCCGGACGGGGGCCCCGATCAGCGCCCAGAGGGCGATGCCGCTCGCCACGACGATCGTCTGGCCGAAAGCGGAGCGGGTGAGCCGGGTAGCACCGGCCTCCAAGCCGATGGCCAGCGCCAGCATCATTCCGGGCACTCCGATCATGATGTACCATGGATACAGCACGCTCCCGGTGAAGGCTGCCTGCGCCATGATACCGGCGGGCGGGAGCACCAGTACCGGCAACCACCCGCGCAAGGCCGGCGTGCGCCGCCATCCGGCCACCATCCCGCCGACCAATCCTCCCAGGATCAGGGCCCCGGCCAGTAACACCACCCACGCCTGCGTCGGCCACATCCTCTCCCATGGCATCAATAATGGATTTGCCGCATCCGTCTCAGCCCAGACCCGCCCGCTCATCAGCAAGCCCAAGGCATCGACCCAGCCCGCGCCGCCCGCCTCCACTCGGGCCCCGGCCCCCTGCAGCCAGTACCGCAACTGGATCACACACGGCACAAAAAGCTGGGCCCACACGGCCGCTGCCGCCAGCGCGGTCAGCCCCCAGCGCAGGCCTAGGACCGAGCGCTCGCGACCTGTCCGATCACCCGTTGCAACGACCGCCGCCAGCGCACAACCGTTGGCGACCAGCACATAATGCACGCTGAGAGGCCAAGTATACATCAACGCAAAGTCGCACGCTCCGGCCAGCAGCCACCAGCGCCACCGCCCGGTGCGCACCGCCATCATCAAGGCCACCATCAACCACGGCCCGAGCGCCATCAAAAACGCATACCCGCGCGCCTCGGCCGCGTATCGCGTGAATCCCGGATGCAACACCAGCAGCGCCGCCGCCCACCAGCCGGCTCGCCGCCACCCGCACACGGCCCCCAGTCGGGCCACCCCCAGCACCGCCGCCAACCCGGCCAACCAAGCCGGCAACCGCAATGCCACTTCCGAAAAATACGCATCCCCCGCCCCGTCTCTAGGCCGCCACCAGACCTCATGCCACGCCCTCGCCACCACACTGTACAGCACATGATTGTTCGGTGTGCGAAAATGAAAAAAGGCATCGCCCCAAGTCGCCTCATCAAATCTCAAGGCCCCGTCCTCACCCGGAAAAAACTGCCCCACCACACACTCCCGCAGCGTACGCCCCTCATCACCCCACACACTCTGCCCGAGACGCGGGAGCGTCGACCACCCAGCCAGCCCGGCCAACACCACCACCCCGCACCATCCCCAACGCCGGACCCGCGGCCCGTCGCGGCCCAGACCGCCAGAACCATCCGCCGCGCTCAAGTCATCGGGCCCCAGCGACCGTACCGGCCGTTGCGCCCATGGCAGCACCATGGCTGCTGCCACGATCAGCCACCCGTTGACCCAAGCGACACGAGGCAGCCAGACGCGCGTCACCAAGTGCCAATGCGGCGGTTTCTCCCCCACCCACGCCACCAGCCGCTGCTCCGCTTTCGGCCCCGCCGCCGCCTCATCCGCATACCAAAAACATCCGGCCGCCAGCAGGAGCAACAACGCCATCGCCACCGCCACGGCACGAGTCGGACGTGGAAGAGGCAGCCTGCTCATGACGACCCAATCAGGAGTTCTTACGCCGCTCCAGCGCCGCCGCAATAAACCCAGCAAAGAGTGGATGCGGTCGCGTCGGCTTGCTCAAAAACTCCGGATGGAACTGACTGGCAATGAAAAACGGATGTTGCGGCAGCTCGATGATTTCCGCCAGCAAACCGTCGGGCGACGTACCGGAGACGACCAGTCCGGCCGCCTCGAGGCGTTCGCGATAGTCGGGGTTGAACTCAAAGCGGTGGCGGTGACGTTCGTGGATGGTTGGTTTTCCGTAGAGCCGGGCCGCCAGAGTGCCGGGCCGCAGATCGCAGGGATACGACCCCAGCCGCATGGTACCGCCTTTTTTGGTCACCACTTTCTGTTCTTCCAGAATGGCGATCACCGGGTGCGTCGGGTGGGGCTCAAATTCGGTACTGTTGGCTCCTTCCAGACCGCAGACATCGCGGGCAAATTCAATGGTGGCAATCTGCATGCCCAGGCACAGTCCCAGATAAGGAACCCGGTGCTCACGCGCATAACGCGCCGCCACAATCTTGCCCTCAATGCCGCGCTCGCCAAAACCGCCCGGCACCAAAATCCCGTCAATGCTGGCCAATTCGGGCGCCGTACCGGTTTCTTCCAACACCTCAGCCTCCAGCCGGATCAGCTCTACCTTGGCGTCATTGAACGCTCCCGCATGCGTTAAGGCTTCATAAACAGACTTGTACGCATCCTGCAACTCAATGTACTTCCCGACCACCCCGATCCGGACATGATGCCGCGGACGGATCAAATGCTCCACAAAGGCCGTCCACTCGGTCAAATCCGGCTCGCGCGTGTCCAGCTTCAGAAACTCACACACCAGCGCATCCATCCCCTCCCGCCGCAAAACCAACGGCAATTCATACACACTGTGGTCCACATCCACCTCCTCAATCACCGCATCCGATCGCACATTGCAGAAAATCGCCAGCTTCTCGCGCAACTCCTGATCAATCGCATGCTCCGTGCGGCACACAAGAATTTGCGGCTGAATGCCAATCTCGCGCAACTTCGCCACCGATTGCTGCGACGGTTTCGACTTCAACTCGCCCGCCGCCTTGATGTACGGCACCAATGTGACGTGAATAAACAACACATTGTCGCGACCTGCCTCGATCGCAAACTGACGCAGCGCCTCAAGAAATGGCAGGCCTTCAATGTCCCCGGTCGTCCCGCCAATTTCCGTGATGATGACATCCGCCCCAGAAGCAGCCCCAACTTCGCGAATGCGGTCCTTGATCTCGTTGGTCACATGCGGAATCACCTGGATCGTCTTTCCTAAATAATCCCCGCGACGTTCTTTCCGCAACACGCTCTGGTACACTTGACCACTGGTCAAATTATTCAGTCGGGTCAGCGGTTGCGACGTAAACCGTTCATAATGCCCCAAATCAAGATCCGTCTCCGCCCCGTCGTCCAACACATACACCTCACCATGCTCGTACGGCGACATCGTGCCCGGATCGACATTGAGATACGGATCAAATTTTTGCAGCACCACCTTCAGGCCGCGCAACTCCAGCAGCGTCCCCAATGACGCCGCCGTAAGCCCCTTGCCCAGTGAACTGACCACCCCACCCGTAACAAAAACGTATTTGATATGCCGCATCTCCAATCAAAGCCGCCCCAGCGCTGAGTGTCAAATCAGCCGCACTCATTCTCGCACACTTCCTTCACTTATGAGGGCGGCCCCGAACCGGCAGCTGGGGGCGGCATGGGTTGACATCGACGCCAGCGACCCCACAGAGAAGGATAATGAGAAGACATGACTATTCTCGTCTGGCCGTCGGCGTCCTGCTGAGCCTCGCCCCCGTGCTGGTGCAGTGTGATTCCCGGGAGAAAAAACCCCCGTCCTCAAAAACAGCGGCGGAGGCAGTCGCCGTGCCCGTCGAGGTGCGTGCGGACGGTCTGGCTTACCGTCCGGGCGAGGCCACCCCGTTTACTGGCGAAGCCGTCGAGCTCCATCCCGCCAGTAGCCCGGCCGCCGTACAGAAACGCATTCCTTATCGCAATGGCAAAAAACACGGCTCCGTCACCCGCTGGACACCCAAGGGAAAAATCATCGAAGACCGGCGCTACGACGATGGATTGCCCCTGACCTGCGTGAACTATCACTCCAATGGTCAAAAAAAGATCGAAGTCGTCCTCAACGCCCGCGATCTCGCCGAAGGACCGTATCTCCGCTGGCATGACAACGGCGTCCTGCAGGCCGAATCCACCTTCGACAGCGATGAACGATTTCATGGCGACGAGAAAGTATACAATCGAGAAGGCGCCTTGATCGGCCACTACCGCAAAGAACACGGCGCCCTGAAAGAAATTGTCTTCGAAACACCCGAGGAACGCACTCACCGCATCGCCCATATGGCCGCTCTGGAAGCCGCCGCCGCCCAAAACCCGCCGACCACAGACCCGCCTTCACACTGAGCCATCCCGAATCCGCCGACCAATGGGCGACGCAGGATCATTCCGGCCAAGATCTTTCCGGCAGAATAGGCTTGGCCGACCGCCCGGTCGTGACGAGGATACGCCATGCCGCCATCTGTCGATCCCAAGACAACTCATGAACCGATGGTTGCGCCATCCGCCGCCGCCACCAGCCTGACGTCGCCCTTGCCGCCGGATTCGCCCTTGCCGCCGGCGAGGCTGGTTTCGCTCGATGCCTATCGCGGGCTGGTCATGTTTTTGATGGCGGCGGAGCTGATGCACCTCAGCGCGGTGGCTAGCCATTTTCCGGGGCAGGCGGTTTGGGCGTGGCTAGGGCAGCAAGCGGAACATGTTGAGTGGGCCGGGTGTCATCTGCATGATTTGATTCAGCCGTCCTTCAGTTTCATGGTGGGTGTGGCGCTGCCGTTTTCGTTGGCTGGACGGCTGGCCCGGGGTGATTCACCGGCCCGCCTTTGGTGGCACGCGTGCTGGCGTGGGCTGATGCTGGTCTTGCTCGGTGTTTTTCTGCGCAGTATCGACCGCCCGCAGACGTACTGGACGTTTGAAGACACGTTGTCTCAGATCGGATTGGGTTATCCCTTGTTGTTTGCGCTGGCGCTGGCGCGCGAGCGGACGCGCTGGATATCGTTGGCGGCCATTCTTCTGGGCTACTGGGCGCTCTTTGCGGTCTGGCCATCACCTGGCCCCGACACGGACCTGACGGCCCGCAACGTACCGGCGCAATGGGCTCACTCATTCGGAGGATTTGCCGCCCATTGGAACTTGAATACCAACCCAGCCTGGGCCTTTGACCGCTGGTTCCTCAACCTCTTTCCACGCGAAAACCCATTCGTCGGCAGCGGCGGCGGCTACTCAACGCTCAGCTTCATTCCCACGCTCGGAACTATGCTCCTCGGGCTTTTTGCCGGACAAGCGCTGTGCGACTCCCGCCACACCGGTTCGACCCGGTCCCGCTGGGCGGTGGTGGGCCGACTTACGCTGGCGGGACTGGCGGCGCTGGTCGCAGGATGGGCCCTCGAGCGCTTGGGTGTTTGTCCGGTGGTCAAGAAAATCTGGACTCCGTCGTGGGTCCTCTTCAGTGGTGGCTGGTGCTTTTTATTCATGGCCAGCTTCTATGCGGTGGCGGACGTACTCGGCTGGCGCCGACTTTTTTTCCCATTGGTGGTCATCGGCATGAACTCGATCGCGATGTATGTTTTGGTCCACACCACGGGGGATTTCTGGTCCCGTGCGCTGACCACACATGGCGTCGACCGGGCATTTCAGGCGCTGGGTGACGGTCTGGCTCCGATGTGGCGCGGGGCGGTGATTCTGTTGATATTGTGGTCCATTCTCTTCTGGATGTGGCGTCGACGGCTTTTCATTAAAATCTAGGGCATCCTTGCCGCTTGCGGCTTTATTCGGTCATGGGATACGACATTTTCCGCGCGCTCATCGGCCTGACTGGATTGCTCGGTCTGGCTTTTCTGTTGTCGGAAAACCGGCGTGCGGTCGACTGGCGTCTGGTTGGGGGCGGCGTCGGGCTGCAGTGGCTGCTAGGAGTTTTGTTTTTGGCGGTTCCTGGGGCTGATCGACTTTTTAACGGTCTGGCGCGGTTCTTCGTTTGGATCACGGATTTTTCAGCGGAGGGGGCGCGTTTTGTTTTCGGGCCGCTGGCTGATTTTTCTTCGGTGCAGGGGGCCTTTGGGGTGGGGCAGGGGTTTGTGTTCGCCTTTCAGGTCTTGCCGACCATCGTTTTTTTCTCGGCGCTTTGTTCGATGCTTTATTATTGCGGCATCTTGCAGCGGGTGGTTTTTGCGTTTGCTTGGGTGACGAGGCGGTTTATGCGCTTGAGCGGGGCCGAGTCCTTGGCGGCGGCGGCGGAAGTTTTTCTGGGCCAGACGGAATCCCCATTGATGATCAAGCCGTATCTGCCAAGCCTGACTCGCAGTGAGTTGTTTGCCTTGATGACTGGCGGCATGGCCACCATTGCCGGTGGGGTCATGCTCAGCTACATCGCCATCCTCGGCGGTGCCGACCAGGCCGCCCGCGAATCGTATGCCAAATTCCTCCTCTGCGCCTCGTTCATGGCCGCCCCCGCCTCGCTCGCCATCGCCAAAATCCTCGTTCCCCAAACCGAGACCGTCGACGAATCCCTGCACGTGCCAACCGGTACCATCGGCGCCAATTTCCTCGATGCCCTCGCCGTCGGCACCACCGAAGGCTTAAAACTCGCCGCCAATGTGGGCGCCATGCTCATCGCCTTCATCGCCTTCGCCTCGCTGATGAATGCCGGATTGCACGCCATCCACCCGGCCGTCACCCTCGACAGCCTCTTCGGCTGGGCCTTCGCCCCGCTGGCTTGGCTCATCGGCGTGGAAAATGCCGACATCCGCGCCGTCGGCCAGCTGCTCGGGAAAAAAGTCGTCTTTAATGAATTCGTCGCTTACCTCGATTTAGGAAAACTCAAAGAAGCTGGCTCGCTCTCACCGAAGTCGATCTATCTGGCCACTTTTGCCCTCTGCGGATTCGCCAATTTCGCCAGCATCGGCATCCAGCTAGGCGGCACCGGGGCCATGGCGCCTAACCAGCGACCAACCATCGCCGCCCTCGGTCTCAAATCAGTCTTGGGCGGCCTGCTGGCCACGCTCATGAATGCCGCCGTCGCTGGCGCGCTGTGGTCGTTTGTCCATTGATCCGGCGCGCCTGCCCCCACTCCTCCCCCGCCAGTCGCGTCGCATAGAGAATTTGCCTATGCAGGCGTGGTCGGGACAGCGGGGCGGCTTTGCCTTTGACAGGCACGGGACGGGGGCTGACCATTTGTCATTCCGGTCATGGGAGGGGGCCACGTCCGCGACCCTCCTCTGGCCCGCACATCCCCCATTCGATTATGTTGTCGCTCCGCTTCTTCGCGCCTGCCTGCTGGCTCCTGTGTGCCGTCTCCGCCGCCTCGGCGGCTGAATCATTCAACTGGTCGCAGTGGCGCGGCCCGTTGCAGACCGGCGTCTCACTCGAGAAATACGAAAAACATCTACTGCCAGAAAAACCCGTCTGGACGTCGCCCCTACCCGCCCAAGGAACCCCCATCATCGTCGACGGCCGACTCTACGTTCTCGGGTATCGCGGAGAATTCGAAGATTTAGTAGAGACCTTGACCTGCCTTGACGCCGCCACCGGCAAGATGATCTGGGAAAAACAGTTTCGGGACTTTATTTCCGACACGGCCTACAACCGTTATGCCATCGGCAGTCCGGCCTATGATGCCGAGACCAAACAGCTCTACCTCCAAACCACCAACGGGGCTTTCATGTGTTTCGATGCCGCCACTGGGGACATCAAGTGGCGCAAATCCCTCATGGAAGGCGTCGGACGGCTGACTTTCCCCAACGGCCGGACGGGAGCTCCCGTGGTCGAGGGCGACACCGTCATCGTCCACTGCATCACCGCCAACTGGGGAGCTGCCGGCCCAGCCAATGACAGGTTCTATTCGTTCGACAAACGCACCGGCGAACTCGTCTGGTTTACCAGCGGCGGGCTGCAACCGAAAGACAGCTCCCACAGCACCCCATTTATCGAGACCCGATACGGCCGCCGCATCATGTATTCCGGCACCGGCGACGGCAACCTCTACGCCTTCAACGCCCGCACCGGCGAGCCACTCTTCCGCTTCCAGCTCTCGAAAATGGGCGTCGGTTGCTCCCCCGTCATCGCTCAAGATACCATCATGGGTATCCACGCCGATGAAAACGTGGACAATTCGGAAATCGGCCGCTTCGTCGGCGTGCGCCTCCCCAAAGAAATCCCTGCCAAACAAGCAGACCCCACCAAAACCGACGGCACCCCGCTGCCAGCCACCGCCGAAGCATGGCGCCATCCCTTTAGCTCGTTTACCGCCAGCGCCACCGTGGTCGGCAATCGCGTCTATCAAATCGCCCAAACCGGACAACTCATCTGCGTCGATATCAAATCCGGCGCCCTCGTCTTCGAAAAGAAAATTGCTGAAAGCAGCCTGCATTCGTCGCCGCTCTATGTCGATGGCTATCTTTACTGCCCAGTGAAAGGCGGCGCCCGCGAAGGCGGCGGAGTGGCCAGTTTCCTCCATATCTTCAAACTCACCAGCGATGGCGCCGAAGCCGTGCAAACGGTGGAAATGGATGGCGAATGCAATGCCCAACCGGCCGTGGCCAATGGCCTGCTCTACATCGCGACCCGCAACCAACTCTACTGCTTCGACATCGCCGATGGTAAAATCACCGCCGAGGCCGCCCCAAAAGAAGAACCCCTCAAAGCCGGCCCCGCCGCCGCTCTGCGTATCATTCCCCAAGAAGTGACCCTCGCCCCCGGCGAAAAAGCCTCGTTCCGGATTCAGACGATCGACAACAAAGGCCTGGTCGCGGGCGAGACGCGCGATGTGAAATGGGAAAGTTACATCCCCGCCACCGCCCGCGTCAAAGCCACCGCCGATGCGGCCTTTGATGCCGCTGGCACGCTCGTCGCCGGCAAAAAAATCAGCGCTGGCGCTTTCAAAGCAACCGGCCCGAACGGCCTCACCGGCGTGATTCGCTGCCGCGTCATGCCCGCCTCCACTCAAACCGAAGACTTCGAAGGCTTTGACATTAAAGAAGATCACGCCACCGAAACCGGCGTCACCTTCGCCTACCCGCCGCTGCCATGGATGGGCGCACGCTTCAAATGGGAGGTCCGCGAGTGGTCCGACCCGAAAGACCCAACTGTCAAATCCAAAGCCCTTACCAAAACCCTCGATCAGATTTTCTTCCAGCGCGCCATGACCTTCATCGGCACCGAAGAAGCCAAAAACTACACCCTGCAGGCTGATGTGCTGACCGACGGCAGCCGCCGTCTCAAATCCGAGGTCGGCGTGGTCAATCAACGCTACCTCATCACCCTGAAAGGGAATGAAAATTCGATTTCCATCTCCTCGAATTATGAGCGCTACAATGTGCACACCCCGTTTCCAGTGAAAGCGAATGTGTGGTACGTGCTCAAAACCAGAGTGGACCATCAGGCCGACGCCTCGTCTATCATCCGCGTCAAAGCCTGGGAACGCGGCCAGCCTGAACCCGCCGCTTGGACGTTCGAACAAACCCACGTCAACGGCCACGATCACGGCGCCCCCGGCGTTTTTGGGTTCTCCCCACAAGCTCAGAAACGCGTCTTTATCGACAACATTCTCGTGACCCCGAACGACTAAGGGATTGGTCACACCCCCACTCAGGGAAGGCTGACAGGATCATCCTTGCCCTCGCCAGCGGTAGCTCAACCGTTGAGGACCGTTCTTCACACCGTTCCCCTCCCGATCATTCTTTTCACTTTCAAAACATTCCTGTTCCAAGGCCAGCACCTCAAAGCCAACCATGAAATCACGCCCATCATCAACACGCACGCACCGCGGGCAGCCAGCCACTCTCCCGTCCTCCCCTGCCGCCATGCTGGGGCTCGGAACCGCCCTGACCCTGGGCGCCGCCCTGACCCCGCCCGCCGCCCGAGCCGCCGACTGGCCGGAATGGTGCGGCTCCGCCACCAAAAACATGATCTCCGCCGAGGTCGGTCTGCCCGCCACCTTCTCGCCAGGCAAACGCCTCAAAGGTAAGGAAGATGTCGACATGGCTACCACCCAGAATTGCCTGTGGGTCGCCAAACTGGGGTCACAAAGTTACGGCACCCCCACCATCTCCGACGGCAAAATCCTGCTCGGCACCAATAACGAAGTCCCACGCGATGCCGGCAAAACTGGCGATCGGGCGAATTTCATGTGTTTTGATGAGAAGACCGGTAAGTACCTCTGGCAGTTGGTCATCCCCAAACTCGGCGCCGGCAAGGTTTCAGACTGGGAGTATCTTGGTCAGTGTTCCTCGCCATTCATTGAAGCGGGCATCGCCTACACCGTCACGAACCGATGCGAGGTCATCGCTTTTGACATGAACGGTCAAACCAACGGCAACGACGGCGACTTCCAAGACGAAGCCAAGTATTTCACTCCGACCGCCGCTCCGGGGCAGCCGGCCCCTCCTGTCGCCGAGGTCCTGCCCACCGATGGAGACGTCCTCTGGCGCTTTGATATGCGCGAGGAACTCGGCGTCTTCCCGCACAACATCACCTCCAGCAGCGTGCTCGTGCAGGGTGATACCGTGTTCGCTACCACTTCCAATGGCGTGGACTGGACCCATACCAACATCCCCAATCCCTCAGCCCCAGCCTTCATCGCCGTCAATAAAAAAACCGGCGAATACCTCGGCGAGGAAGGATCCAAAATCAGCGAACGCTGCCTGCACTGCAACTGGTCATCCCCCGCCTACTCGCCCATCGCCGGAAAACCCATGGTCATCTTCGGCGGCGGCGACGGCTTCCTCTACGGCTTCGATCCCGAACCCAAAGCCGAATCCGACGACGTCAGCATCCTGCCCGAACTCTTCCGCTTCGACTGCATCCCCCCTGAACTCCGCTTCAAAGAGGATGGGACCACCAAACGCAAATACGCCGATCCCGACGGCCCGAGCGAAATCATCGCCACTCCGGTCGTCTATAAAGACCGCGTCTACGTCGCCATCGGCCAAGATCCAGAACACGGCGAAGGCAAAGGCTGCCTGTCATGCATCGACGTCACCAAAATGGGCGATATCTCGAAATCCGGCGTCATCTGGCAATACAAAGACATCGAACGCAGCATCTCCACCGTCGCCATCGCCGATGGCCTGCTCTACGCCGCAGACTACTCAGGACGCCTGCATTGCCTCGATGCCGAAACCGGCAAAAAACACTGGGTCTTCGATACCAAAGGACACATCTGGTCATCCCCACTCGTAGCCGATGGCAAAGTCTACCTCGGCAATGAAGAAGGAGAATTAAACATCCTCGCTCATGGAAAAGAAATGAAGAAACTCGCCACCGTCGAGTTTCCCGCCCCCATCATGTCGAGCCCAGTAGCCGTCAACGGCCGCCTCCTCGTCACCACCATGACCCACCTCTATTGCTTCGACGAAGGAGCCACCCCCGTCGCCCAATAATTCGCCCAGCCAGCGGATCCAAGCCGACGGCTTGGACCGCGGCCGCCGGGGCCGCTCGGCCCGGATTGAAGTTTAGCCATTTGCCCCAACCGGGCATCACATACCCGCCCAATGGAACGGGATGCCCGTGGAAGGTATGGACGCGGGATCGGAGACGTCATCGTTCCATTTGCCCGACAAGAGCATGGGATGGGAAGGCGTGGTTCGTCGCGCGGCCTCCTCCCCTGTGGACTCGAGGCCCGCCATACCGATGGCACCTTTTCCAAGCTCACCCGCGGGGTGAGTGCTGAGTCGTTCCTATCAATCGCTTATTACATTGAGTTTAATAACTGGCAAATCGAACGACAAAACCAGACGCCCGGTTATCGGCTCTCCACTGCGACGACCGCAGGAATACTCGCGGGAGTCACGGGTGCGCGCGCGGTGACGTCGACAGTCGCCGGTGTCGTGGTCGATGTAACCGCAACCGAGGCGCTAGCACTAGCGCTGGCACTCGCATCCGCCTCGGTGCTGGCCGCGGCCGTAGTGGTACGGGCGAGTGGTTTTACTTTGATATTTTTGTAGCGCACGAACTGTTGGGTGAAGTTGCCACCACCGTGAACTTGGAGAGCGATGCCGCCGGTGTCTGGGTGCCGAACTTCTTTTTCTTTCCACTCCATGATTTTCACGCCATTGATCCAGGTAATGATGTGAGGCGGGTTGCTGGTGATGCGGGCGCGCAATTCGTTCCATTGATCGGCGCGCCAGAAGTGTGACCAAGCGTCGGGCAAGACCGGCAGGGCGACCGGGGGGTTACCGGTGGGAGTGTCGACGATTTCTGTGACTTTATCGGTGAAGTTATAATTGCGCACGTGCGGTTGGCCGCCGAGGCCCTCGCCGTAGATGCCCATCAGATTGCCATCCGCATGGTAGTCAATCATCGCTTGCCACGCTTTACCATCCTCGGTGCTGCGCAGAAACAATCCGCTATCAGGACCAAAGTCGTTTTTCATCTCGAGTTTCACCTCGAAATCACCGAATTTCTCATCGGTAATGATGATGCCGCCATTTCCAGGGATGTCTTGGGACCCGGTGATGGCACCGTCCACGATCTCCCATTTTCCACCGGTTTTATGACCACTGGTTCCAGAGTGACCGGTTTTGGTGCTGACGTGCCAGCCGTCGAGCGACTTACCATCAAAGAGAGTGATCCAGCCGGCGTCATCGACGGCCGGAGCGGCGGAGGCGAAGCTGAACCCGAGGGTGGCGAAAGCGGAGACTATGGGGATTTTCATCGGGATCAGTCTACGCTGGGCGATGATTTCCCGCCATCGGGCACTGTAAAAAATCGTTCTGTCGGAGAGAGGGGACAACGACGCGCACGAGGGCGGCGCGGGACTTGACGAGGAAGAGAGTACATCAGCGGAAGAATCTTCTGGAATCTCCCGCTGTGACGATCCTTGATCAAGCGGGCACGAGGTCACCCGGAAGGGGACCATCACGATCATCGCGGCGCACGGGTGTCGGAGGTTCCGACGAAGGGGTCTGAGGCAATGGCGGCGGAGCCATTGGGGGTTTAGTCTGCGGAGGATTGACGACCCGTCCGTGCTCGATCAATTCGCGAACGTGTCCGCGATCCAGTGTCTCGTACTCCAGAAGCGCCTGAGCCATCGCATCAAGCACTGACCGCCGCTCTTTCAACATCGCGGTCGCCTTGGCGTAGGCTTCGTCAATCAACCGCTTCACTTCTTCATCAATCTTTTGCGCGGTATCACCACTGTAGTTGGCATGACGGCTGGAGAAGTCCCGAGCCAGAAATACCGGCTCGTCTGATGACCCATACTCGACCATACCAAGCTTCTCGCTCATGCCCCACTCACAGACCATGTGACGCGCAATGCGCGTGGCCTGACGAATGTCGCCGACCGCCCCGTTCGTCACATCACCAAACACAATCTCCTCCGCCACCCGACCACCCATCGCCACCACCAACATGTCCAATAATTCATTCTTACGCAGACTGAACTTGTCCTGCTCCGGCAAGAACATCGTCACCCCCAAGGCCGGACCCCGCGGAATAATCGTGACTTTGTGCAAAGGATCAGTGTGCTCCAACAATTCATTGAGAATCGCATGGCCCGCTTCGTGATACGCCGTGTTTTCTTTTTCCTTTTCTGACAGAGCCAGACTACGACGCTCTTTGCCCCAGCGCACTTTGTCCCGCGCTTCTTCCAGTTCCACCTGAGTGATCGCTTTCAAACCCTTGCGGGCGGCCAACAAAGCGGCCTCGTTCAACACATTGGCCAGCTCGGCTCCGGAATATCCAGGAGTCCCGCGCGCAATCACACTCAAATTCACTTCGGCGGCGATTTTCACGTGTTTGGCGTGCACGCCAAGGATGGCTTCGCGGCCTTTGACGTCAGGCAGGCTGACCGTCACTTGGCGGTCGAAACGGCCAGGACGCAACAGCGCCGGATCTAGCACATCCGGACGGTTGGTTGCCGCAATGATGATAACCCCCTCGGTCGTGTCAAATCCATCCATCTCCACCAGCAGGGCATTCAACGTCTGCTCGCGCTCGTCATGTCCGCCGCCTAAGCCGTGGCCACGATGACGTCCGACCGCGTCAATTTCATCAATAAAAATCAAGCAGGGAGCCGACTTCCGACCTTGCTCGAACATGTCGCGGACGCGGCTGGCGCCGACGCCGACAAACATTTCCACAAAATCCGAGCCACTAATGCTAAAAAATGGAACATCGGCCTCGCCAGCAATGCCTTTGGCCAGCAGGGTTTTGCCGGTACCAGGAGGTCCAACCATCAAAATCCCCTTGGGAATCTTGCCGCCCAACCGCTGGAATTTTTTCGGATCCCTCAGGAATTCAACAAGCTCCCAGACTTCCTCCTTCGCTTCATCACAACCCGCCACATCTTTGAAGGTGACTTTGTTGCGATCACTATTGAGCATTTTCGCCTTGGATTTGCCAAAACTCATCGCACCGCGCCCAGCCATTTTGATCTGCTGGCGGAAAAAGAAATAAATCAGCCCAAACATGAGCAGCATCGAGAGCAGCATCATGCTGCCGGAGCTGAACACGCTAGGGCGGGTTTCAAACTGGGGGATGATGGGAGCGTCCCGGCCGTCTTTGTCTTTGAGGGCCTTTAATTCTTCCACAAATCCGCCCCTT
>JALRGB010000043.1 GCA_023253575.1 Verrucomicrobiales bacterium | reverse complement strand
GGTCATCTCGGACGGCTGGGCCACGCCCAGCATCGCCAGCAGAGTGGGTGCAATATCGGCCAGAATGCCGTCGCGAACGGTGATTTCGTCCGAATCCCCGCCAACATAAATGCCGTGCACAAGATTGGTGGTGTGAGCAGTGTGCGGCGAGCCGTCGGCATTGCGCATCTGCTCGCAATTCCCATGGTCCGCCGTGATGAATAGTTTCCCTCCCAGCGCCAGCACTTCCTCCACCAGCAGCCTCACTCCCAAATCAATCGTTTCGCAGGCGTGAATTCCGGCCTCCACCACGCCGGTATGTCCGACCATATCGGGATTGGCAAAGTTGACGATGACGAGGTCGTAGTGAGGCAGCCGTCGGCGGACTTCAAATGCCAGATCCGGCGCGCTCATCTGCGGCTTAAGGTCATATGTGGCCACTTCTTTCGGACTGATCGCAAGGTACCTTTCCTCCCCCGGAAACGGCGCATCACTGCCAGCATTGAAGAAAAATGTCACATGCGGAAACTTCTCGGTCTCCGCCGCCCGCAACTGCGATAAACCCGCTTCCGCCACCACCTGCCCCAAAATCTTGTCCATCCCCGCAGGCCCAAAAATAACCTTCACCCCCAGCCCCGCATAACTTTCTTTGTATTCAGTCAGCGTGAAATACCCGCCCAACGCCGGTCTCACCTCACGATCAAACCCCTCAAATCCAGGCGCCATAAACGCCTCCGTCAACTGCCTCGCCCGGTCCGCTCGGAAATTAAACCATAATACCACATCGCCATCCCTCACCCGCTCCTGCTCAGGCGCCACAAAAATCATCGGAGGCATGAATTCGTCCCCGCGAGGTTCAGCCGCATAAGCCGCTTGTACCGCCGCCGAGGGCGGCCCCGATGGGGTAGCCCCGCGCCCCAACACAATCGCATCCCACGCCAGCTTGTTGCGGTCCCACCGCGTGTCGCGATCCATCGCAAAATACCGGCCGATCACAGTCGCAATCACCGCCCCAGTAGGGGCCAAATCCGCCTCCAACTTCCGCAAATACCCCGCCCCACCCGTCGGTGAGGTGTCCCGCCCATCGGTTATGGCATGAACCCAGACGTCTTGACACCCCGCCGCTCCCGCCGCCGCACACAAGGCCACAACATGATCCTGATGACTGTGCACCCCACCATCAGAAATCAACCCCATCAAATGCAATCGCACCCCAGGCTTGGCCGCCAGCGCCATGGCCTCAACCAAGACCGGATTGTGAGCCAACTCGCCGTCCCGAATCGATTTGTTAATCCGCGTCAGATCCTGATACACAATTCGGCCCGCTCCCAGATTGAGGTGCCCGACTTCGCTGTTGCCCATCTGCCCGGCCGGCAAGCCGACATCCTCGCCACTGCCACTAATCCGCGCCCATGGCCGCGTCGCGTACAAATGATCATGAAATGGCGTGCGCGCCAGCAATGTGGCATCGCCATGCGCCTGCGCCTGATCGCGACCGCCGGGGTTGATGCCCCATCCATCGCGAATGATCAATACCACCGGTCCCTGTGTACTCTTTGACATGCCTCTCGCTATCCCGGATCGCCCCAGAGGCAAATACCTTTGCAGCGCGGCCCCCATCTCCTGCCCCATCTCCCGCCCATCCCTCAGTGCAAAAACAAGGCAAAAGCCGCACTAATTACGACCACATGAATCCAGATGGCCCAGACCATCATCTTCGTATACGACCGCGTGCCACTCGTCTCGCTGGAAATCGCCGGGTCCGCGCCGAAAAAACGACGGTCGTTTCGAGCGATCCACCAACCGAGCGCCAGAGCCCCTAAAAAAATCAACGAGAAGGCGACCCGCACCATCAGCACAGCTTCATCTTTCATCTTCATACGCTGACGCCACTTGCCCCGCGCCGCAACCGGGGTTTCATATCTCTCCCCTACCCGCCCGACATCCGCCCCCCCGTGACGCCACCCGTCATCGATCTGGCGTCCACCTGGCCGCTCCCCTCTTCGACAGCCCGTGCCCGCCGCCCCACTCCAATCCATTCCATTTCCCTATGACCGCATCCCAAATCAGGCAAAGCTTCCTCGATTTCTTCAAATCGAAGCAGCACTCCATTGTGCCGTCCTCCTCGCTGCTGCCCGACTCGCCGAACCTCCTGTTCACCAATGCCGGCATGAATCAATTTGTCCCCATCTTCCTCGGACAAATCGAATGCCCTTACACTCCCGGCCGCGCGGCCGACACCCAAAAATGCATCCGAGCCGGCGGCAAACACAACGATCTGGAAGATGTCGGCCTCGATACGTATCACCACACATTCTTCGAAATGCTCGGGAATTGGTCCTTCGGTGATTATTTCAAAAAGGAAGCCATCTCTTGGGCCTGGGAACTGGTCATCGACGTCTGGAAATTTCCGCCGCAGCGGGTGTATGCCACTATTTACCAACCTGACGCTTCCCTCGGTGATCCGGCCAGTCGCGATCAAGAAGCCTGGGAACTCTGGGCCGAAAAATTCCGCGCCGCCGGCCTGGATCCCGAAATCCACATCGTCAACGGCAACAAAAAAGACAATTTCTGGATGATGGGCGATACCGGTCCGTGCGGTCCGTGCACGGAAATACACGTCGACTTGCGCCCAGGACCACGCGAAACCAGTCTGGATGACCAACGATCCGGCGCCAGCCTAGTCAATGGATCCGATGCCCGATGCATCGAAATCTGGAACAACGTCTTCATCCAGTATAACGCCAATCCCGATGGCACATTCTCGCCGCTGCCCGCGCAACACGTCGATACCGGCATGGGCTTCGAACGCGTGTGCTCCATCATTCAAGGGACCCATGGCCTGACCGATTTCACCAACGCCCGCATCTCCAACTACGAGACCGACGTTTTTCAACCGATCTTCGCGGAAATCGAAAAACTGACCGTCCTCAATGGTTCGCCATTCCAGTACGCCTCCACCCTGCCCCGACCCGGATCGACCGGCGATACCGAACAGGAAAAAATCGACGTTGCCTTCCGCGTCATCGCCGACCACATCCGCACCCTGAGCTTCTCCATCGCCGATGGCATCCAGCCAGGAAATGCCGGTCGCAATTACGTGCTGCGCCGCATCCTTCGACGCGCCGTTAAATACGGACGCACCCTTGGTTTCACCGAACCGTTTTTCTTCAAACTGGTCGATGTCCTTGCCGTCCACTTTGGCGACGTCTTCCCGGAGATCCGCTCACGGAAGGACCACGTCAAAGCCACCCTCAAGACGGAAGAGGAAGCCTTCAACCGCACCCTCGACCGCGGTCTCCACCTTTTTGCCCAAGAAGCCGCCAGCCTGCAGGGGGAAACCGGCGCCACCGAAAAATCGACGCTCTCGGGAGCATTCGCTTTCCAGCTTTACGACACCTTTGGATTCCCGCTTGATCTGACCTGCTTGATGGCCCGTGAACGCGGCCTCTCTGTTGATACAGAAGGATTTGAAACACTCATGGACGAACAACGGGCCCGCGCCCGGTCCGCTCAGAAAAAACAAATCATCGCCTTGTCAGAAGTCGAAACCAAAGAGCCCACCCGCTTCACTGGCTTCGACCATCTCGCCACCGACGCCCACATCGTCGAGGTCGTGACCATGAAAGACAAAACGGCGGTCGTGCTCGACACCACTTCTGCTTATGCCGAAATGGGTGGCCAGCTGGGCGATACCGGCGAGCTCATAGTCGGAGGAGAGATTTATCACATTGCCAATACTCAAAAAGTCGGCGCCACCTTCCTTCACTTTTTGAGCAGCGATGACGCCCCGCCCGCCGGAGCCAGCGCCCGCCTGCTTGTCGATCGTTCCCGTCGCCGGGCTATCGAACGACACCACACCGCCACCCACATCCTCCACTGGGCACTCCACGAAGTCGTTAGCAAGGAGGCCACCCAAAAAGGATCCTACGTCGGACCGGAAAAACTCACCTTCGATTTCAACAGCGCCGCCCTGACGCCGCACCACCTCGCCGACATCGAAAAATTGGTTAATGAACGCATCCTCGCCAATGAGCCGGTCTCATGGACGGAAATTCCATTTGCCGAAGCCCGGGCCAACCGCGGCATCATGCAGCTCTTCGGCGAGAAATATGGCGACCATGTCCGCGTCGTACAAATCGGCGGCCAGCCACACCAGATGGACGGATGGAGCATGGAATTGTGCGGCGGCACTCACACCCGCCATACCGGCGAAATCGGTCTGTTCCGGCTGGTCAGTGAAGGCGCCGTAGCGGCCGGCGTTCGCCGCATCGAAGCCGTCGCCGGTCTGGAAGCATTTGCCGCCGCCCGCCACGAAAACAACTTACTGAAACTCCTCTCCACCAAAATGTTGGCCCAAGGCCCGGCCGACTTGGAGAAAAAAATTGACGCCCTGCTCGAACAACAAAAATCTCTCGAGAAAGCACTCAAGTCCGCTCAGCAACGCGAAGCCGCAGGCCACGCCCGGACCTTGCTCGCCTCCGCCACCCACCACGTCCTCATCGCCAATCTCGGCGACGTTGATGGTTCGTTCGCCATGGCCGTCTCCGACGCCCTCAAGCCACTCTTCAACGGCATCGTCGTCCTCGGATCCAGTGGCGGCCAGACAGTGGCCCTCATCGCCACCGTCAGCCCAGACCACCAAGCACAAATGCAGGCCGGCAAAATCATCCAAACCATCGCCCCACTCGTCGGAGGGAAAGGAGGAGGGAAACCCGACTTCGCCCGCGGCGGAGGCAAAGACATCCATCAGCTCGACGCCGCCCTGCAAGCCGCCCGAGACCTGATCAGCCCGGCCTGACCCGCCGCCGCCGCATGACACCACCGCTCAATCAGGCTGCGTATCACAGTACTTTTCGCGCTGTCTCCAACGCCCTCGTCACTACTGACCCGATTGTCGTCGCAGCCGCGGCCCTGCGGTATGTCGGAGAATCAGTCGATGGATTCCACCAGCTGAGCGGCGCCACCGTCGACTGCCGCGCCGGGTGTTCATTTTGCTGCTGGCTGCGCATCGATGTCCGCGC
>JALRGB010000799.1 GCA_023253575.1 Verrucomicrobiales bacterium | reverse complement strand
TGCCCGCCCGGACGGTCGGGTTATTTTTCTGCCGCACGATATGGATAACGGCTACACTTCTGGACTAACCATTTTTAATAACCCTCATTGCGCTGCCCTCACGGTGAATCCGGCACGTCGCCGACAGTATCTCGGCCACCTTCACGACATCATTTCTCGGACGTATAACAACAAATACATGTCCACATGGACGAGCCACTTCGCCGCGCTCGATCCTTCGCAGCCGTGGACCAGCCACTTGAACTACATGACGAGCCGGTCAAATAGCGTGCTGTCGCAGATCAGGTCGCAGATTCCTTCCGTTAACTTTGCCATCACCACAACCAGCCCACTGACGGTGGCCGCTAGCACAGCCACCATCGCTGGCAATGGATGGGTCAACGTGCGTGACATTCGCATCGCCGGTAGCCCGGAGCCGCTCGCCGTCACATGGACCGGTCGAAGCGCTTGGCAGGCGATTGTGCCCGCCGCTCCCGGTAGCCATGAACTCGCTCTGGAGGCGGTCGACTTCGCCGGCGTCGTCATCGGCACCACGAATATCACGATTAATAACACCACGACCGTTCAGCCCGGATCAGCGTCGAATCTTGTCGTCGCCGAACTCATGTATCACCCCGCAGATCCGACACCTGAGGAGATCGCTGCGGGATTCGTCGATTCGGATCAGTTCGAATGGATCGAACTGCAGAACATCAGCGCTGCGGTTGTGGACATGACGGGGGTGAGATTCACGGAGGGCCTCGCTTATGACTTTACCGCCGGGACGATGATGCAGCCCGGCCAACGGCTAGTTGTCGCCCGTGAACGTGCCGCCTTCTTGATGCGCCATCCTGGAGCAATCGAGGCGCTGGCTGCCGGAGCCTTTACGAACGCGACTGCTCTCAACAATGGCGGTGAGGCCGTCCAACTCACTGGAGCCGATGGACTGCCAGTGAAGAGTTTCAACTACGAGGACGGATTTCCATGGCCCGCTGCCGCCGACGGCCATGGACCGAGCCTTATTCTCATCGCACCTTCGACCAATCCTGACCACACGGTGGCGACCAACTGGCGTTCCAGCGTCCAATCGGGAGGTAATCCGGGTGCCTCTGACTCGATCCCGTTCACTGGCGATCCCGGTGGCGACGCCGATAGCGACGGATACAATGATCTGATCGAATACGCCCTTGGGCCAAATCCAATCATCACCTCCGCTGCGGGGCCGGAGGGATTTACCTTTACGGTGCCGGTGGTGACTGGTGCCGACGATGTCCTTCTTACGGGCGAAGTCTCCACCGCTCTCGCCGGTTGGGCGCCGGCTGATCTCATCAACACCACCACCTCGAGCCTGACCTTCCGGGTTCCCACTTCCGCCAGCGGAGTGAATCAGGTTTTCTTTCGGGCTAAGGTCAGACTGAGATAGGAGCTCGACGAGATTTTTCGTATGAAATTCGTCTTCATAATAAGGTTGATGGTCGCCCTTTGGCACGGGTATCCATCATAAAAGCGCAAAGCCAAATAGGAAGAAACAAATACCGGCGTTGGTTCCGGTCGATTGAAGCCATCCGGTTCGGACGCGAGAAAAGGGATTACAATGAATTCATCCATCACCAGAAGAAAAGCCCTCGCGGCGATCGGCGGAACTGCGCTGGCGGCGGGAGTCGGCCATGGCGCGGAAAGCGCGACCACAAAAAATGACATCATTGCTCGGGAGAACGCCATGCCGGGGACCCGCGACTGGCTGCTGACGAAAACGAAGATCGACCCAGAAACCAAATACCGCTGCCCTTGGATTGAGGGGTATTGCAGTCATGCCAGCATTAAAGTAGGTGAGGAGATTTCGTTTTTTGTGAGCACGAGGCCGGCCTCGAAATTTCGTCTCCAGATCTATCGGATGGGTTACTACGGCGGGGCGGGCGGTCGGCTGATGCAGGAACTGGGACCATTCGATGGACGCGATCAACCCGATCCACCGGTGGGCGAGAAGCGGCGGCGTGACTGCCAGTGGGAGGTGAGCGCGACATTGACTATTCCGGCGGATTGGGTCAGCGGAGTTTATGTTGGAAAACTTATCGAGGAGAACGAGGGATTGCAAAGCTACGTCATTTTTATCGTACGCGATGACCGGATGGCCGACTTTATATTCCAGTGTAGTGACCACACATGGCAGGCCTACAATCGCTGGCCGTCGCAGTTTTCACTCTACGACAACGGGCTGACCGAGTGGTACTGGGGCGGGAATATTCAAATTAGCTTGAACCGTCCGTATGGGAAATACTGTCAGATCATGGACCAGCCGCAATCCACTGGTTCTGGGGAGTTTTTTTTATGGGAATTTCCCTTTGTCCATTGGTTGGAGGAGCATGGGTATGATGCGACCTACATCAGCAATCAGGATACCCACCGTGATGCGGCCGGGCTCCTGCGGTGTCGGGGATTTCTCAGCGTTGGGCACGATGAATACTGGACGATGGGAATGTTCAACAACGTGAAGGCGGCCATCGAGAAAGGTGTGAGTGCGGGATTTTTTTCCGGAAATGCTGTGTTCGGAAAAATTGAATATGCAGGCGAGAGTATGCGCGTGTTTGAACGGACCGGGATCTTCGGGGCGCCGGGAGGGACGGCCGAGTTTGAATTTATGAAGACACTGGCCCACGAGCGGCCCTACGGAAACGAGCTGATGGGAGCGCACACTACCGGTCCAGTGATTGGTGGGGCGGATTGGATTTGTTCGGTTCCGGATCACTGGGTATTTGAAGGCACGGGCATGAAACTGGGCGAGGGCATCCAGGGGGTGGTCGGCTGGGAATGGCATGGCGAGCCGGCCAAGATCGACGGCCTAGAAGTTGTCTCCACCGGGCCGACACAAGGCCCCGATGGCACACTCAATGGAGGCGTTTATACGGCGACCGTCTATCCCGGTCCGAAAAAGAATTTTGTCTTCAATGCGGCCACCTGCTGGTGGGCCGATGGCCTGAGCGCCCCGCCCGGATACGTCCGCCCCGCCCTCTACCGAATGCCGCAGGGGCCAGATCAGCGCCAACAGCGCATCACTAGGAATATCCTCGACAGAATGCTGCTCGTCGCTACCAAGTAGGTGGGTCTCTCCAGCGAAATTATTGATTTCCATGCCACTGCACGCACGCCCATACCGTCATCATAACTATCCTACCGCATCGGGAGCGCGGGCAAGGCGTCGATGTCTCAGTCGTTGGATTTTGTTCAGTGTCATACTCGTATGTGGTATCGATGCTGCGGAAATTCCGGTCGGTAACCATGAGAGTGAGGGCCGTTCGCATTGGTCGTTCCGTAAACTGGTGCAGCCTCCGGTGCCGGCGTCGCCTCATCAAGCATGGGTCAGTAATCCGATCGACGCCTTCCTCTCTGTCCAGCATGAAAAGCATGGCCTTATTCAGCAGGAGGCGGCTGCTCCCCATGTGCTATTGAGGCGGATCTACATGGACTTGGTCGGTGTTCCGCCAACCCCGGAGGAACTCTTGGATTTTACCGCTCAGCCCACCGATGGGCATTATCGCAGGGTCGTCGAAGATTTGCTGGCTAGCCCGCGCTATGGGGAACGATGGGGGCGTCACTGGATGGATGTCTGGCGCTACAGTGATTGGGCGGGCCACAATGCCGAGGTCAGGGAAAGCCAACCTCACATCTGGCGCTGGCGCGACTGGATCATTGAATCGACGAACGCGGATAAGCCTTACGACCGCATGATCCATGAGATGCTGGCCGCCGATGAAATTGCCCCGCTCGATCCTGCAGCCTTGCGAGCGACCGGCTTTTTGGTCAGAAACTGGTTCCGCTACAATCGCAACGTCTGGCTTGAGAATGCTGTGGAGCATACCGGGAAAGCATTCCTCGGTCTGACCATGAACTGTGCCAAGTGCCACGATCACTTATACGACCCGATCCCGCAGACGGATTTTTACCGAATGCGGGCGTTTTTTGAGCCCCACGACATCCAGACCGACTTACTCAGCTACGAGGGAGATGCTGCTGCCAACAGCTTG
>JALRGB010000737.1 GCA_023253575.1 Verrucomicrobiales bacterium | reverse complement strand
ACGGCTTGAATCGCGCCTCGCTGAGGATTTTCGGCTTCACCACTTCTTCAAACTGGTCGAGCATCATGCGGCCACCGTAACTCTGCAGGACCAGCTTCACAAAATCAGCCGCCTGCTTCTCGGCCATCGTTGTCATCGCCGCCCGGTCAGCGACCCGCATGGCGAGGACATGCGTGGAAACCAGTGGACTTAATGACTTGGCAGCAAACTCCAGCTTCAGCTCGTGACCTTCTTTGCCTTCGAAGTCGACGCGCACCCGATCATTGTCCACATCCCAGCTCGCAATTTTGCCGGGTCCCCAGCTCGGGTGCAGGCAGTAAGTGCCTGGTTCCAGGAGTGAGAGTTTTTCCGCTGCCGGGGCGGGTAGTTTTCCGGCGGTGACAAGCGATTCGAGGTCTGGATGCATGGAACGCACAGCCTAGAACCGTGGAGGGGAGAGTGCAAGGGGGGGGTGAGCCCCTCCGCACGCCGGTTTAAAGGGAGGTATTGGCCGTGCTAGCCCCGTCCAACCCGCGCCGACCGTTCAAGCAACGTCCATTCCAAGATCCAGCAGGGCGCCCTGAATCTCCATGTAAAATCGCGACGTCAGATACGGTTTTAGGTTTTTCGACGTCAGGAGCCCGACCATGGCCGCGAGGTTTTCGGTCTCGGGGAATTCGTATCGCTCTTGCATGACGAGGCGGGCCTGATTCAACGCGCCATACCACGACTCAATATGGTCAAAGGGAATGATGAGTTCGTAGGTGGCCGCGGGGGAGGGCGCTTCGTCTTCATCTTCATCTTCATCTTCATCTGCATCTGCATCTTCGCCTTCGTCTTCGTCTCCGTCTTCTCCCTCGCGCAGCGAGTCGTCATGCGGCGGGCTGGGAGTTGATTCTGGCTGCGCTTGGCTGAGGTCGTTGGCCACGCAATCGAGCTGTCTGGTGAATTCATGGCGAAGGTCTGGCATGACGAATTCTTGCCAGTCTTCGATGAGTTCCTCATCGGTCACATTTTGCGGTTGTTTGACGGGAGATTGGTACAGTCGTTCGCTGGCGGCGGGTGATCCGGAGGGGTCGGCATGGAGTGCTACCTGTTCCAGCATACGGAGCTGGGCGGCGGGAATTCCGCTGAGGACCAGTCCCTTGGATATGATGCGGCGCATTTTCATGGGAGCAGCTAGTCGTCGCGGGCCATGGCGGCATTGAGGTGGTAGCCGTGAAGTTGTTGGACGTAGAGTTCGGCTTTTTCCCTGGTGCCGCTCCAGACGATACATTTCCCTTTTTGGTGGACGTCGAGCATCATTTGTTCGGCTTTTTCCCGGGCGTACCCGAAGACGCGCATGATGATGAGGGTGACATACCCCATGAGATTGATCGGGTCGTTATAGACGGTCACGGTCCACGGACGATCCAGCGAGTCATCCACGTCCGTTTCTACGGACGGACGTTCCCGGGTCTTGGTGGCAGCGTGCATGGTGGAAAGATAGCCTCGGGATTCTGTATTTTCAAAAGCGAGGGTCAGGAAATTTGTCTATGGGGCGGAGAGTTGGTGGGGGATGGCCAGTCGTCCCTGGTTTCCTTTGAGCCATCCTGATTCGGTGAGGAGGAAATCGACTTTTTGGTCGTGGTTGAGGGTTGGCAGGGACGGGCAAATTTGGATGGAAAAGGCTATTCCGATGGTTGGGGTGGTGGTTGGGAGGTGGGCGAGCCACCGGTCATAATACCCGCCACCACGACCGAGGCGCGTTCCGCCGGCGGCAAAACCTAGACCGGGCACCAGCACTAGGCTCATGTCAGTGATGGCGGCGGGCTCGCAGCGAGCCGGATCCGGTTCATACAGGCCATAAGGCCCCGGGATGAGGCCCGGAAAAGAGGGTAGATCGGAGTCGGGATCCGGGCTTGCGCTTGCGGCCGGTTTGCTGGCGGGAAGAAGTCGGAATTCCATCTGTCCGTGCCCCGTGATCAGCGGCATGGCCAGATGGCCACCGTGATCGCGCCAGTGGTGGTAAAATCCCGTCAAATCCGGCTCGGAAGGAAGGGGTAGGAATCCGGCGACGACCCGGCCAGCCGGGGAGGGGGAAAACTGGATAAGGGTGGCGCCCACGGCGTGCGAGGCCGTGGCGCGGGCGGCCGGCGAAAGACTGCGGAGCCGGGCTCGAAGGTCCCCGCGCGCAGCGATTTTCTGGTCATCATTGGTGAAACCCCCGGATTGCAAAACAGCGTATCATCTCCTAATTCCTTCATCAAGCCAAGAGCTGACTCGCGGCTCATCCTCATTCTTTTTTTCCGATTCCGTGACGCCCCGTCCCCCCAAAGGCCCGATTTCCAAGCTTACTGACTCCCTGCGCAGCAAGGCAGCGGGGTTGCGGGATGGAACCGGCTCTCAGGATGACGAACACGGCCACCGGATCGGGTTGTCGCCCAGCCGTGGATGGGGGCGGCGGAATGTCGAATTTATTGGAAAAGTTCTTATTCCGCAGGCGGTCAAGCTGCGCCGTGGGCGCGAGCGTTCGCTGGAGGCGGTTGATGTTCCGGCGGGCAAGGCGCGCGTCATCTGGATTGGTCATGCTTCATTTCTGGTGCAGATGGCTGGGCTTAACATTTTGATCGACCCGGTCTGGGCGCCATGGTTGGCGGTGGTCAAGCGCGCGCACTGTCCGGGATTATCGTTGCATGAACTGCCCCGGATTGACCTTGTCTTGATCAGTCATGCGCATCATGATCACCTAGATGTGCCGACGCTGGAGGCGGTCAGTGACGGTCAACCTATTATCGTGCCGAAGGGAGTGGGTAGTCTGGTACGGCGGCGCGGCTTTGGCAGCGTGCACGAAATGGGTAAATGGGATAGCCTGCGGGTGGGTGAACTCGAGGTAATTTTCACTCCAGCACGTCACTGGGGCGCCCGCTATGTGCACGATGTGCACCGTGGGTTTGGCGGGTATGTGCTGCGCCAGCCCGAGGTTGAGACGATGACGGGCGGTGCGGCGACGACGGTTTATCACAGTGGAGACAGCGCGTACTTCGATGGGTTTCATGAAATCGGCCGCCGTTTCCCCATCGAGGTCGCCTTGATTCCAATTGGCGCTTATCGTCCGGTGAGCGGTCGCGGGGTGCACATGAATCCCGAGGAATCGCTGGCCGCTTTTCGCGATGTGGGCGCGAAGCGCATGGTGCCTATGCACTACGGAACATACGCGTTGACTCGGGAACCGCTAGATGAACCGCTGCAGCGACTCATGTTGGCCAGCTCCTCTACCGGCGTGCGCCACATGATCGATGTGCTTGAGCCGGGTGAGCCCCGCTTATATTGAGCGGCGCTGGAAGGTGAGAGGGGTGAAAAAGTCGCGGCAGTGGCGGGAAGCACGGTCGCCGGATTATTTGCTTTGCAGGTGTTGGTGGAGGATGCGGACGACTTCTTCGGCCACGAGTGGGTGCTGGACGCAGCTGTGGGGGGCGGGCACGATTTTTTCGCTCAGGGCGGTTTCCACGCGGGCGCTGGAGTATGGGACGATGCCGTCTGAGCTCGTTTCGAGCGGGCCAGATTTTCCGCGATTGCCGATGATGGAGTGGTGGGGGACGGTGAGCGGGCGGTTGTTCATGCCGTGCAGCAGCGGGTGCTGGGGCGAGAGGTTGTCCACGCTGCGGGTGCCGAAGGCTTTGAATTTGCGGAGTTCAGGATTGAAAAACGACATGTCGAGCTGGGCAAATTCCGATGTCAAGTTGGCCAGATCGAGGGGCAACCGGATGAATTTGACCGCCCACTGGACGATTTTAAGATCGGCCACTTCGCTGCCGCGATGCGGCGTGGCCACAAAAACCGTGCGTTTGATGTAGGGCGAACGTTTGAAAAACATGGCGTCTCGCAACATTTTGCGCTTCTCGGGATCCACATCGAGCTTCTCTGGCGGTACCGCAAAATACGAGCCCCAGATGTCGTTGCCGCTGTCAATGACCTGCATCCGGCTGAGCAGGCCGCCCATGCTGTGGCCGATGATGATCATTTTCCGCAGCGCCGCATCATCATGCTCCGGGTCGAACGTCTCCGCCGCGGCTTGGATGGCGAGGCGCAGTCGATTTGAGGTGCCCGCCACCGGTAGTCCGGTCGGGTACAGGAAATACCATAACTGATAACGCTCGCGCAGCACCGGATCGCCCAAGATTTCATTCATCACATTCTGCCAGATGTGCGGGTCGGAGGCCAGTCCGTGGACCATGATGACAGGAATTCGCTGAGGATTATAGGCTTCCGTCATGAAGAGGCCAGCATTGTCCGCGGCCCCAGCTGGATTGAGCAGTCCCGAGAGCCCCAGCTTTTTGAGAAATTTCGAGCCCAGACTGAGCTCCAATCCCGCCGTAAAATCATAAGCCAGAGGCGTCTGGCGGCCGTTGAGGACGGTGGTCTGGGCTGTCTGGGTATTGTAAAACCGCGCTTCAGGCATCCCTGGTTTTGAGAAATCGATCAGAAAATTCGATGGCAACCAGCGGCCATTGGGCGGAACGAACCGGCTTGTTTTGACAATTTCGGTGTCCCGCTAGCGCACGGTGACGCAGGCGACCCCGAGGCCGGCGCCTTCAATCCGGCGTGAGGCATTTTTCAATGGCACATCGCTCGCTTTTACGGCTTCGGTCAGATTGTAAATCTCACGCAGCGGCGAATTAATGGCTCCGGGCGCAAAACGAAGCGTGTACTTGGGCGTCGTAAACGGCTTTTCCCAAGGAATGCCAAGGCGGGAGTTTTGGATGGTATCAAGCACCTTGCTTACTTCCCGGTTGTACACCGCCCGGGCTTCCGGGGTGGCGTCCGCCGCGGTGGCGGCCGGCCAGGCCGCTTCCGCCGCTCGAAGTTGTGACTCCAACCCGCTGGCGGCCGCCACTAGGGCGCTCGGAGAAAAAAGGTCCGCCTGCTTCTTGGACGACGACGAGCAAGACACTGGACCGAGCCCCAGCGCAGTTACCGCTGCCACCACCCCCATCAGCCGCTGCATGTGGCTCCGCCATCCCGCTGTCGGGGAGGGCAGAGCCCGGCTCCGCACTGGCTCACCGCTGCCGGCGGGAGTGAGCCATCGCGCGGTCAATGTCGCGCTGGTCTTCGCGCTTTTTAAGGTCTTGTCGTTTGTCATGGCTGGCTTTGCCCTTGGCGAGGGCAAGTTGAATTTTGACTCGATGGTTTTTCCAATACGCTCTGAGCGCCACCAATGAGACACCTTTGACCATGACATGGCCGTAGAGCTTATTGATTTCCTTTTTGTGAACGAGGAGGCGACGGGTGCGACGCCCCTCATGCTGCTCATGGCTGGCTTTGTCGTAGGGTAAAATGTCGCACTGATGGAGGAAGAGCTGTCCATCTTTGATGCTGGCGAAGGCATCTTGCAGATTGAGATGGCCTTGGCGAATTGATTTCACCTCGGTACCTTTCAATTCGATGCCGGCCTCGATGGTTTCGAGGATATGGTAATCGCGCAGCGCCTTGCGATTGACGGTGATTTCAGTGTCACCCATGACGTGTGCGGAGGAAACGGGCGCAATCATCCACGGACCACCACAATGGCCGGGCGCTGGCGGTACGGTCCATCGCGGTTACTTTTTCTTGCGCTTGGCGGCGGCCCCAGTAGAACCGTCAGCGGTTCCGTCGGAGGCCGTGCCATTGCCTGTCCAGACAATTTTGCCTTCAATAATTTCCAGCAGGGCGATATCCGCCTGTCCGAGCTTGCGGCGTCCGGTCAGATCAACCATGGGCGATCGCCCTTGGTTAAGCTGGCGAACCCGTTGCGACACCACGTTGATGAGCATCGGAGGGTGGGGGATCAGCCTAGAGGCCTGTTCGACAAGGTCGCTTCTCATATCTGTGGCGGCGGGTCCATGGCTGGTCGGCTTCCCGGACTGGGAAGCCTGATCGAAGGGGATGATCTCTGCCAAGGCCATGAATAGAAAGAGCACCAGCGGCAACGGAGTACACAAAGTGAATTCAGAGGCTGCCGTCTGGCGAACTAGCTGAATAGACTGAAGTTGGAAAAATGCAAGCAGATTGTTTACGGAATCGATCACGCAACGCCCACACACCACCCCGGATGGCCCGGCAGGACCACCCGGCTTCCGCCCGCTTCAATGATCGACAAAGGCCGCTTTGGGGATGTCGAGCAGCATCTGGGCATTGGTCGGATGGCGCCGGACAAAATGAAGCAGCCGCTCGACGGCTTCGACGGGTTTGTGTCCGGCCAGTCCGCGGCGGATCAGATTGATTTTTTCCAGCTGGTGCGCTGGCAGGAGGAGTTCTTCGCGGCGGGTGCCG
>JALRGB010000605.1 GCA_023253575.1 Verrucomicrobiales bacterium | reverse complement strand
GGTGAGGCGGGGGATACGTTTTTCAGTCTCCGGCGTCAGGCGGCGTGGCTGGTGCTGAGTGTGATGGCGTGTGCGGTCATGACGCGGGTGCCTGATGCGTTTTTGCTGCGGATGGCGCCGGTGATTTATGTATTTGGGTGTCTTTTGTTGGCATTGTGTTTTGTTCCCGGGGTGGGGGTGAACATCAATGGTTCGAGCCGGTGGATTGGATTGAGGTCGCTGGGATTGTCGGCGGTGCAGGTTCAGCCGTCGGAGTTTGCCAAGCTGGCGGTTGTCATTGGTTTGGCTGGGTGGTACATGCGCATTGGGGGTCGCAGTCGTGAATTTGTTCATGGTTTTGTCATTCCCGTGATGTTGGTGGCGCTGCCCTTGGGGCTGGTTGGGGCCGAGGTTGATCTGGGGGCGGCTGCATTGATCGGTCTGGCTGCCTTTGCCTTGATGTTTGCCGCCGGAGCCAATCTGCCAGCGCTGGGGACGGTCGTCCTGCTCGGGTTCGGGGCCATCTATGCCGCTGTTAAATACATCCCAAACCGGGCTAAACGATTTATTGAGTTCCTCGATGTGCTGCGCGATCCGATGGCGCATCTGGGTGACACTGGCATGCAACAGGTCAGGGCCATGATGGCCTTTGCCAATGGAGCGACTTCCGGAGTGGGGCTCGGGGCGGGTCAGCAGAAATCGATGGGCCTGACCTACGCTCATACGGATTTTATTTTTCCGATGGTCGGCGAGGAACTGGGGCTGGTGGCCACGTTGGCCGTTGTCGTCTGCTATGTGCTCATTCTCCTTTTTGGCATGTTCATCGCCCTGCACGCCTCCACTCGCTTCGGACGGCTGCTCGGCGTCGGGTGCGTCATGCTGCTGGCGTTGCAGGCGACATTGAACATTGCCGTAACCACGGTCTGTTTGCCGAACAAGGGGCTGCCCTTGCCCTTCGTCAGCTACGGTGGATCTAATCTGTTGTTCTGCCTCGTGTGCGTGGGGATTCTGCTCAATCTCCACCGCCATGGCGTGTATCCAGAATTGCAGGCAGCCCGCGGCATGCCTCGCCGACGCCTGACACCAAGAGCTTGAGGATCCACCGCGCCGGATCCGTTCTGCCGGATCTTGAGCATTTTAATTCGCTCCATGGCCGGCGTCGTCCAAGGTGCCATTTCCGGCGTTCTCTTTTATCTCCACTATGATCACCCAAGACCAGATCCTCGACGCGTTGCGCACCGTGAAATACCCCGGCTTCAGCCGCGACATCGTTTCTTTCGGACTCATCAAGGGCGTGTCTGTCGATGACGGCGTCGTGACTGTCAAAATCAGCCTGCAGACACGCGATCCCGAATTGCCAAAAACCATTCAGGCTCACGCCCAGGCCGCCATTCAAGCAGTGCCAGGAGTGGCTCGCGTCCAGTTGGATTTCGATCTGAAAGAACCGCCCACTACCCAAGGGCCGGCCGGTCCGCTGATGAAACAAAGCATCGAGGGAGTGCGCCATATTATCGCCGTGGCGTCCGGGAAGGGAGGGGTCGGTAAGTCAACCGTGGCTAGTAATCTCGCCGTCGCTCTGGCTGCCACCGGGGCGAAGGTTGGGTTGTGTGATTGCGATCTTTACGGTCCGAGTATGGCCTTGATGTTTGGTACCAACGAAAGACCGATGGCCACGGATCAAAACGAGATTGTTCCCGTCGAGTGCCATGGCCTGAAGTTGATGAGCATGGGGCTTCTTCTCGATGATGCCAGTCCGGTCATTGTCCGTGGTCCGATGGCAACCCGTTATGTGCAGCAGTTTTTGAGGCAGTGTGTTTGGGGTGAACTGGATTATTTGATTCTCGACCTGCCTCCTGGCACGGGCGATATTCAACTGACGATCGTGCAGACGGTGGCTCTCGATGGCGCTGTCATCGTGACCACGCCGCAGGAGGTGGCCTTGATCGATGCCCGCAAAGCCACTGCCATGTTCGCCAAAGTGAATGTTCCGATCCTCGGCCTCGTGGAGAATATGAGCTGGTTTCAGCCTCCCGGTCGCGAGGAGAAATATTTTCTCTTTGGCGAGGGCGGCGGTCGCCGTGAGGCGGCCCGACTGGGAGTGCCGGTGCTGGCGGAAATCCCCATCGATGTCCCCACGCGCGAAGGGGGCGATGCCGGCACGCCGATCGCGCTGCATCCCACTTCCTCTCATCCAGCCAGCAAGGTGTTTCACGACTTCGCCGCTCGCGTGGTCGCCGCCGTCGCCGCTTCCTAGGCCGGTGGATTGGCGATGAAATCAGCGCGGCATCCACGCAGGTGTCGCAGCGCAAACAACTGACCGGTCGTTTCCAGCTCTCCGCGATAGACCGGGTCATGGCCACCTTCGATATCGATCGTCCCGCGATAGCTGGCACGGACAAGTTCGGAAAGAATGCGGCTCCAGTTGGAATCACCGAGGCCGGGAAATCGATGGTGGGCAAAACGCGGCTCCCCCTGAATGCCATGGGTAGCCACCACCTCGCGCTGCACTTCCGCATCTTTGCCATGGACATGGAAAATTCGCGGGGCCCAGACCCGCAGCTGGGGCAGGGGATCGATCAGCTGACACAGTTGATGCGCGGGTTCCCATTCGAGCCCGAGCGCGTCCGAGGGAACCGCCGTAAACATCCTTTCCCAAGCATCCGGATTGTGCGCGATATTGCGGTCGCCCGCATGCCAGTTTCCTCCCTGCAGACAGTTTTCAATAGCCAATCGCACACCATGCGATCCGGCAAAATCAGCGAGCTCAGTGAAAACCTCCCGGAATCTGGGAATTGAATCGGGGATCGAAGCGCCAGTCACCCGCCCAGCAAAACAACAGACTAAGTGGGTGCCGAATCGCGGGGCGAGCGTGATTAGATCGTGGAGCACGCTTCTGACTTCTTGCCCATGCTCGTTGGCCGCCAGCGTATTGCCGTAGATGGCCAAACACGAGATAACGGTGTCTCGCCCATCCATGGCCGCCGCCACTTCGTCAGCCAGCCGACCCAGATCCGTGCCGCCCAGTGAGTTCTTGAAAGCGATTTCAAATGACTCAAATCCATGCGGCTGGAGGGCGGCGATCTGCGCCGACGTCTGATGCCCATGATTTGAAATAACCGTGCCGAGTCGAATCATAGAGTGTATTATTTTTCTTGCAGCCGGTCAATGAGGCCGCGTCCAGCGTCTTTTATCTGATCCGTCAGATCTTGCAGGGGATGCGCCATCCGGACATCAGGGTCGTTCAAGGCGCCGCTGGTCGAAAAATCCATGGCGAGTCGGCCGTCGCGGACCAGAGGGTCAATGAGGATCCCCCGCAGTTCGTTCCCCGTTTCAGAGCCTAGACTGGACAGGAAGTTGTCGGCTCCAGCCAAGGCCTTGTCCGATACCGCCTGGCTTGCGACCCACGAGGCGTGCACATCATGGGTCCCCTGCACCGCATCCAGCATGCTGCCGCCACGCACGGCCAGTGCATAACCACCACAATCAAGCGTGGCCGGTTGGGTCAGGGTCAGTCGGTCGTCCCGAAAGTGCATGGTCAGTCGGCTGTCGGCAGCGAGGCGGGCCTGTCTTCCCAGTGGTTCGATTTTTAAGCCGGCGCGGCGAGCGCGGGCCATGTTTTTCTCGATTTTTTCCAAGGCTGGAATGGATTCGAGGACTGAGTCCTTGGTGATGTCGGTGGTGAACTGGATGTCTGGCTGGAACTGGCCGCTGGTCTTGTCGAACGGGGTCAGTGTCCCGTTGAGGCGCAGGCCCAGTGTGGCCACGGGGCCGGGTTTTTTTTTGCTTCCGGTCATGACGATGCGGGTCGTCATGGTGACCGTGCCGCGGTTGGTGGTGGTCAGGTCTGCGGGATCCACGGCGACATCTGTCAGACTAAATTGCAACTCGTTGAGTTCGGTGACCGCGCGGGTTTTGCGGTTGCGAATGCGGATTCTAGAGTCTGCGAAGACGATGCTTTCGAGGGCCACGATTCCTGGGAGTTGCGTGGCGGCAAAAACCGGCCGGGTGGACAGGGAGGTACTGGTGTCTTCGTTTGGCTGCGAGGAAGCGTCTTCGGTTTCGTCCGCTGGCGGGGTGGAATGGACGGCGTTGGTGGTGGCGGCCACCGCGGCGGCGGCCGAGGCCAGTCCCAGCATCGCTGGAGTGGAGGGCGCAGCAATGGTTGATGGCGGCGTAAACAGGGCGCGCAGTGAGTTGCTACCCCCAGGGATGA
>JALRGB010000564.1 GCA_023253575.1 Verrucomicrobiales bacterium | reverse complement strand
ATGGAAAGAATTCTTGCTGCCCCAAGCCCACAAAAAAAAACCGCCGACGCGTCACAGGACAAACGTCGACGGAATGTCATGCCCTCGGCAGCTTGTGCCGCCATGAGCATCCCGGATTAGTTGGCCGCCAGAGTGACCACTTTGAATTCGTTAGCCGCCTCACCCAAGGCCTTGATGGCCTCATCCTTGGTCAGTTTGGCGTTGCTGGACTCAAAGGTCACCACCTGTTCGCCCTCCTTGGCGCCCGCCTTGATCTCAATCTTGCTGGCTCCCATCTTGGTGAACGATTCACGCACTGTCTTTTTGCACGAGCTGCACACCAGACCCGTCATCGTCGCCGTATACTTCACCGGCTTCGCCTCGCTGGCGAAAACCAGAGTCGAAGAAACGAGCGCCAACACACTTGTCGTAATGAATTTTTTCATGGTAATTAGATTAATTTACAGAATAGATGATTATTATAGACCATGATTCAGACTTGATCAAGTCCGGATCAAGGCTCCGGCCATCAAGCCGGAGCAAAAGTGGCGGCGATGGCGCGACCGCGAGGCATTCAAGCGCCCCCATTACTTGGCGGCTTCGGTCTTCTCACCGGCTTTTTTCCATCCGGAGATGCCAACCGAGAGGTGTTTGACATTGGTGTAGCCCAACTCCTTCGCTTTCTTCGCGGCCGCGGCATAGGCGCCGCAGGATGGACCGCCACAATAGGCCACGACCAGGGCATTTTTATCAGCCGGCAGGGCCTTGGCCAGTTCGGACTTTTTGGCTTCGAAGTCGATCGCTGTCGGGACGTGACCTTCTTTCCAAGAATCACTCCCATTGACGTCGATGATCACCACTTTTTTGTCCTCGATGGCTTTCTTGAGGTCGGCCACGCTGATATCAGGGAAATCACCGGCATAGACGGAAACGGTAGCGAGGAGTGTCGCAACAAGGGCGATCAGTTTGGATTTCATGGAATGATAGAGGTTGGGTTGGTGTGGTCAGCGCGAACTGCGCCTCTTGCAAACGAGGCCACGATTCGCTGAAGAACGCCTCAAAAAGCGAAGCGGTCGCAGTTTTTGGTTTAATTGACCGAATTTTATTCGCGGTTTCTTGTATTTTCAGCCGGCTAGGCATTCTTTTAACGTGGACCGACGGCCACCGACCGCCGATGGCTCTAATTTTGAGACGGTTTGTGCGGGTTGTGGCACTGGCGGCATTCGACCGCGTTTTCCAGCGCGAGCGCAGCCGATTTATCCTGCGGCGATTTCTGCACGGCCAGCGCCGCTTGCAGTAGAGCTCCGGACTTGGCCTTCCATGAATCCATGTCCCCTTGCGGCGGGGAACATTCCGCCATCGCGCGGAAATACCTGATCATGCGATCCAACTCATCAGGCGTGGCCGTCCCCTTACACGCCTTCTTCACCAAGGCCGAATGTCCTTTAATGGACTCCTTCATGACCTGCTTGATCGTAAATTCCGGCTTCGGAGCCGCCCATGACGACGACGAAGGCGTCACCGACATCCACCACAAGGCGGTCAGCAAAAAATAAACAGTACGCATTGAACAAAATTGGACTCAATCAGCCGTCTGCCAAGCGCAATGAGTGACGGCCACACGCCACCCATACCATCCCCAGCCCCGAACGACCGCTGGCACTAGGACCGTCAATCCCCACGAATTGAGAACGGCCGAGCCCGACTCGCAGGCCCGATAGTTCCACTCATACTTTCAAAATCTACTGCGCGACATCCGCGCCACCTAATAAACCGGGCGAGGAGCCGGAGGGGGATTGCGAATCAAATCCACCACCTTCGGAAAGGCCGCTAACGGAATCTGCTGCGTCAAACAATGAAATGTGCCTAGCCCCCAAATCAACTCGCG
>JALRGB010000470.1 GCA_023253575.1 Verrucomicrobiales bacterium | reverse complement strand
AGACGATCCACAGGCTGGCGAGGGGCAGCAGGAAAATGAGGGCGGCCACTTCGGCGAGGCGTCGTTGGGGCCAGCGGTGGCGCCAGTGATAGGCGAGGATGCCGAGGTAGGCGGCCCAGACGGCCCAGCTGGCGCCGAGTTTGAGGGCATCGGGCCATTTCTCCATGAAGTAAGCGCTGATGATGCCGATGGTGAGGAGGCTGAAGCCGGCGTGGAGCAGGCCGACCAGTCCGCGGCCAAGGTTGCGCAACGGTGGCAAGTTGAAGATCAAGCGGTGAGGGTGTCCGCTTTTCAGCTGGCGGTCTTGGAACAGAAAAAGCACGCCCGCGGCCGCAGCCAGGGCGAAGGCGGCATAGGCGAGCAGGGAGACGGTGGCGTGCCACTCGAGCCATGGATCAATTTTGGTGGGTGTCCGGAAAATGGTGTCCCCGGTTTTGGGCGGGATCGTTCCTTGCAAAATCAGGGCTAGGACCTGAAAAATCCAGACCAGCGGCGCCGTAATAATCCCCATCAAAGACACCCGGTAGGCCGGTCCCACCAGCCAGTACATCATGACCACTCCCCAGCTGATGAAAACCAGCAGCTCCCACGGCTGCGTGATCGGGCACCTTCCCAGCTCCTTTCCTTTGATAGCCAAAACCCAACACTGCCCGATAAACCCCGCCAGCATGAGCCCGTGATGTGGCCATGTCCCGCGATAGGGCGCCACCATCACCCGATACGCCGCCGCGGCAAAAGCACCGAGGAAACATAACGTCGAGAGCATCAAAGCCAAACGATCAGAATCAGGCATGAGGGGACAACGGAAACCAGCCTCAAAGCATACACGCTCGAAACCAAGATTCCAGTCTTTAGTAAATTTTTAATAGAATTTCTGGAAATTCTATAGTAAGGATGTATTCAAGACCACGTCCGGAGCGAAGTTTTCTTCCTTTCCGGGGAGTGGTGCAGTCTTCAATCCTTCAATTTCATGTCCGATCAGAATCCTGAGCGTGTTGAATCGCGGTTGGCCAGTACGTTGCGCAGTTTAGCGGACGGGGTGGTGGCGGCTGATCTTGGGGGGCGGGTTATTTTCTTAAACCGGGCGGCGGAGCGGATGACGGGTTGGCCGGCGGCTTTGGCGGGCGGGCGTCCATTGGCGGAGATTTTTCAAATTTCGCATCCTTCGGGGGAAGTGGCGGATTTTATTCGGGTGGGGGCTGGGCGCAGTGGTCGTCCGCTGGTGTTGACGGATCGATTGGGAAAGCGACTGGCGATTGAGGACAAGACGGCGCCGATACGTGATGCGGACGGGAGTTTAGCGGGGCTGGTGATTTTATTTCGCACGCGGGACGAAGTGAGTGGTCGTGCGGGCGGCGGGTTTGCGGAGGTACCGGATGAGATTTTGGAGGGGTTGGCGGAGCCGCTTTTTTGTTTAGATGCGCAGTGGCGATTTACGTATGTCAATGCGCCGGCGGCGGCGGCCTTTAAGGCTGAGCGGGCCTCGTTGTTGGGGCGAGTACTATGGAACAAATTCCCGGCTTCGGTGCATCGTCGTCATTATCAGGATTTTTGTTCGGCCTTGTTGAAGCGTGAGCGGCGCACCTTTGATCTTCATGATGAGGCGACCGAGCGGTGGTGGGAGGCGAGCATCAATCCATTTAATGATGGACTGATTGTGTTGTTGCAGGATGTGACCGACCGGAAGGCGGCCGAAGAAAATGCGGCGCGGCTGGACCGGTTGGAATCACTTGGGCTGCTGGCCCGGGGGTTTGCTCATGATTTTAACAATTTGCTGACGGTGATTGCTGGAAACGTCTCGCTGGCTCATGCGCGGGCTGGGGATGGAGCGCCTGAGCGGAGTGAGCTGGAGCATGCCCGGCAGGCTGCGCATCAGGCGCAGGGGCTAGTGCAAAACTTACTGACCTTTGCGCGAGGAGGGGCGCCGGTCCGGCGCCGGATTGATATTGCCTCATGGATTGGCGAGTGTGTGGCGGCGCACCAGCCGACGGAAGGATCGGTTTTGCGGGTCGTTTTGGGGCCGGATTTGGGAGAGGCCGAGTGGGATCCGGCCCAGATTCGTCGATTGTTGTACAAT
>JALRGB010000463.1 GCA_023253575.1 Verrucomicrobiales bacterium | reverse complement strand
GACGGTCCCATGCCCCAGACCCGTGAGCACATCCTGCTCGCCCGTCAGGTCGGTGTGCCTGCCCTCGTCGTGTTCATGAACAAGACCGACATGGTGGACGACTCTGAGTTGCTCGACCTCGTTGAAATGGAAGTGCGTGACTTGCTCTCCAGCTATGAATTCCCTGGCGACGACATTCCAATCGTGCGCGGCTCCGCTCTGAAAGCTCTCGAAGGAGATGCTGATTACAAAGCGAAGATCCTCGACCTGATGAAAGCGGTCGACGATTACATTCCTCTTCCTGAGCGCCCAATCGATCAGCCTTTCTTGATGCCGATCGAAGACGTGTTCAACATTCAAGGTCGTGGTACCGTTGTTACCGGCCGGGTCGAGCGCGGTATCCTCAAGCGCATGGAAGACGTCGAAATCATCGGCTTCCGCGACACCAAAAAGACCACCGTCACGGACATCGAAATGTTCCGCAAACTTCTCGACGAAGCCCGTGCGGGCGACAACGTCGGTTTGCTGATGCGCGGCATTGGTAAAGACGATGTCGAGCGCGGTCAGGTCCTCGCCAAGCCAGGTTCGGTTAAGGCGCACCGCAAATTCAAGGCTGAAATCTACGTCCTGTCGAAGGATGAAGGTGGCCGTCACACCCCGTTCTTTAACAAGTATCGTCCGCAGTTCTACTTCCGTACGACCGACGTGACGGGTGAAATCACCCTTCCTGAAGGCGTGGAAATGGTGATGCCTGGTGACAACATCGGCCTCATCGTCGAACTCATCACCGCTGTCGCCATGGAAAAGACCATGCGCTTCGCTATCCGCGAAGGCGGCCGCACTGTCGGTGCCGGTCGTGTTGGTGAAATCATCTCATAACGATTGAGGGGTTAGACTCCTCAATACGATGGGAGCAGGGTGGAACAACTGCCCTGCTCCCTTTTTTCTCTCCACGTGTCGTGATGGCAGCTGTAGGCTCTGTGAAATGACTTTTTCTCTCCCGTTCGTCGAAATTGTCGCTTTCCTTCTTCTTCGTTGAGGATTCGCCTTGACTCTCCCCACGATCAGCTAGAATTTAGTTCGTCTTATTTTTACATACGCCAGTAGCTCAATTGGTAGAGTAGTGGTCTCCAAAACCATTGGTTGGGGGTTCGAGTCCCTCCTGGCGTGCCAAATTTTCAGTTTCTCCTCCCCTTACATTTTTCATGACCCGAGTCACTAAATTCATCCGCGAAGTCACTGATGAGCTCCGGCGCGCCTCTTGGCCGTGGGATCCTAAAGAACGTGGCCTGAAGCGTTATCGCGAGCTTATTGATTCGACCGTGGTCGTCTTCATCGCTACTCTGCTGCTGTCCGCATGGATCTCGCTGTGGGATACTGTCCTCGTCTTTTTCATGCGCGGTCTGAACTGGCTGGTTTAGTCCGCTTTCTCATTGATCGTTATCTTGGCTTTTTAGCGGTTTAGTGGTTTCATAAGCCACTCACTATACGATTCATCCCTTCCGTTCATCCAGACTTCTCTCCTCCCTTCGATTTATTTTATTGCCCCATGCCCGTTCCAGCGCCCCGCGATCAATGGTATGTTGTCCACGTCCTCTCCGGTCAGGAGTCCAAGGTCAGGGATAACATGCAAAAACGTATCGCCACTGAAGAAATGGGCGATTTCGTCTACGAGGTTTTGGTTCCTACCGAACGCGTCTCCGAAGTAAAAAAGGGTAAAAAAACCGAAACCAAGCGCAAGTTTTACCCTGGATATATCATCGCCAACATGTGGTTGCTTGATGACCAAGCCAAGCTCGTGGACCGCACTTGGTACTTCGTCAAGGATACCATCGGTGTCATTAATTTCGCCGGCACCAAGCATAGTCCTCCGGTTCCGATGCGGCCGAAGGAAGTCGAGCAGGTCCTCGCCCAAATCCGCGAGCGTGAGGACGCCGTAAAACCAAAAATCCAATTTGAGGTCGGGGATACCGTCAAGGTCGCCGATGGTCCGTTCGAAAATCAAATGGGCGTCGTCGAGGAAATCGATCCCGAGCGCGGAAAGTTGCGCGTTTCCGTCAGTATCTTCGGCCGCTCCACGCCGGTCGAGCTCGAATATTGGCAGGTCGAACGCGGTTAGAAACCGGTTCTCAAACGAGATGACTGCCAATCAATTGTTCTGATTGGTTTTCAGGGTTCTGATTTTTCGACCGTTTTCGTAGAATGTGATAGAAGCGTAGGGGTGTTGAGGGAGGCGCAGGGCTAGGAAATTTTTGACGGAGAAAGTGGCGTTGGAGGTGTGTGGTTGGAACTGGTAGTGGAGCTCGAGTTCATTGTTGTGGCGGGTGAGTTTTTCGAGGGTGAATCCGCCGTCGGGTGACGACTGAGCTGGCATAACGCGGGCCACGACGAGAATTTGCTCCTTGGTAAAGAACTCCGGGGGTGGGGCGAACGGGCGTTGGGTGCCACCGACGGGGGCGGGGTGGAAGAGAGCGCTGAAATCAGTGGGGGTGCGTACAACCGCGCAGAGGACAGGGGTTTGTTTTTCGTCCCAGTTTTTTATAAAACATTGATATTGATCCATGGCGACCCGGTGGCAGGCGACGGGCGACGGGGGTGGGGCCGGGGCGGGGACGGCTGGTTCGGTAGCGGTGCTGGCGGCGGCCAGGGCGCCGCTGAGGAGCGCGAGTATGACGAGGCGGCGGCCGTGTGGCGAGGGGGTTGGTTTCACGGTGGCGTGGCGGTGGGGGTGAGGGCGGCCCGGGCCTGATCAAGCATCTCTTTGCGCTTCGGGTTGTCGGGTTCCAATGAGAGGGCCGCTTCGAGCGGCGCGATGGCCTCGGCCGGGCGGCCGAGTTTGAGGTAGGTCAAACCAAGATTCGCCTGAGTGGCAGCCTGTTCTGGATAGGCTTCGACGGCGCTTTGAAAGTGGTGGAGGGCGCGGTCGGGGGACTGGGCGCGCAGGGCGAGCATGCCGAGGGCATTATGGGCCGCGAAGTGGCGGGGTTGGCGGCTGATGGCCTGTTCGAACGCGGTTTGGGCAGAGCCGGGCTGACCGCCGCGCACATCGATCATTCCTTGCAGGTACCAAGCTTCGGCGGCGTTGGGATCATCCAGTTCAATGGCGCGCTGGAGGTGTGGGGCTGCCTCTGGAGCCCGATTCAGGGCGATGAGGGTTTTGGCGTATTCGGTGAGCACGACCGCGTCATTCGGGGTGTCGGCCACGCGGCGGCGCATGTCATCGAGCCGCCGGGTGATGGCGAGCTGTCCGTAGTCACGGTTAAGAGTTTCGTAATCTTGGCGGGATGCGGGCAGGACCTGAATCCAGAGTTCTCCCATTTCGTCGGTCGTATTCGGGCCGAAAGTGATGCGGCGCGGCGGGTGAAATGGGTTTCGGGGATTGGCTTCCGAATTGTCGTAGGTGAAATGTTGGCGGAGCACAGTGCCCTTCGGCAGGAAGACGGGCTGGCTGAAGCGATAATCTCCCTGCCATTTAAAATCCCAGTCATCAATGCGCATCAGCCATTGCGTCGTTCCATTGGGAAGTTCGGCGGTGCCGTGAAGTGCGCGGCCGAGGTAGTGGGCATGAGGAATGAGTCCGAGCACATGGACGTCGACGGGGAGCCGGTAGCTAGACTCCACCACATGGGCCGCGGTGCCTGGGGGGACATCGATTTGCGAGGAAGCCAGCACCAGTTTGTAGGGCACGGCGCGCGGGGGATCGTTGGTGAAGAACAACCCGACGCTGGCCTGCACGGATTCGGGGCGTCCGGTCGGTTGCAGGTGCATTTGTACGACGAGGCGGGCGCCGGGTGCCAAGCGCCAGCTCATGCCTTCGGGCACGAAAGACGGCGTTTTGCCCGGCTGCCAGCTGACGAAATGACCGCCGGGACTGCGGGCGCTGGGGCCGGGGTTCATGCCGGGATAACCCGGGCCGGGCGCTGCGTCGTCGAGAGTTACCGAGTCGCCTTGGTCATCGACGAGCACGAAAGCGTGGTGCACGGCGCGGGGGTTACCGGGCCGAAATTCCACGCCTCGAACGAAGCGCGCTGGGCCGGGCGGCACGGTCAGCACGAAGTTGCGATAGACATCGCGGCCGTCGGCAGGCAGAGCGAAAGGTTCGGGCATGGTGACGACCGCATCGGGCAGGCCGAGTTGCCAACCGTCGGTGAAGGGCGGGATGGACGGCGTCAGGGCAGCATCTCCCTCCGGTGCTCCCTGGTCATGCCAGCGCTGAAAGAGGGCGATTTCAGTGGCCGTCAGTCGGCGCTCGCCGACAAATGAGCCATGTCCAGCGACCGGTAGCCACGGGGGCATGGTCCGGCGCGCCGTGACCTCGGCGATGAGTTTTGAGCGTTTAGCCACCTCGGCAAAGGTCAGCAAAGAAAACGGTCCCGCCTCCCCGGGACGGTGGCAGACGGCGCAGTTTTTAAAGACGATGGGGGCGATGTGGGAGGCGAAGGTGGGCGCGGCCGGTAGGGCTTCGGCGGTGGCGGTGGCGGCGGTGGTCTCGGGTGGGCGCGACTCCGGGCGGCACGAGATCAGCCATCCGGCGGCGGCGGCGACGGAGGCGAGCGCAAGGGCGTGCAGTGGGAGTGCCGATTTCATGATCCTTGGCCACCGGCCAACCGGGGGTCGCGATGCGGCTGCCGTGCCTCGTATGACGCTTGCATGGTTTGAAAATCCTTGAGGTATTCGGAGGTGGGGCGGGCCTGCTCGATGGCGATCGCTTCGCGAATTGTTTGCAGTGCGTCGTCGAACTGGCCGGCTTCGGCATAGGCCGCGGAGAGCGTCCCCAGAGTGAAGATGATTTCTGGGTTGCGAACGGAGGTGGCGAGGCGCACGGCTTCGGGTCCGTCGCGCAGGCTGGCGTCGGGGCCGGTGGCCAGTAGCCAAGCCAGATTGTTGGTGGCTGGGGGCCAGCCCGGAGTGGCGGTCAGAATGGCCCGTAGTTCAGCGATGGCCTCTTGGCAGCGGCCGCTGAGCCCGAGCGCTTGGGCTAGCTCAAAACGGAGCACTCGCGACGGCTGGAGCTCCATGGCTTCGCGGAACAAACTAGCCGCTTCGCGGAAACCCGATGGATCGCCGGCCGCCATCAGCGAGCGGCCGAGCTGGGCCAGTAAATCGACGTCATCTCGTTTCATCCGCAGCGCCTGACGCAGCGCGGCCGCGGCCTCGACCGGTTGTTTGAGCGCGGTCCACGCGCGGGCCATGTCGATGAGAGTAGCTCGGTCGCCTGGTACCTGCTGGATGTACTCATTCCATGCGGTCAGGGCCTCTTGGAATTTGTTCTGATCGTACAGCACGGCCCCAAGGTAGTTTTGCAAGTCGGAGCGTTCCTGCCCGGAGAAAACGCCAGGATGCGCAGATTGCCATGCGGACAACCGGCGGACATACGTTTCCGCTTCACCAATCAATCCGCGGTTGAGAAATTTGATGGCCACGGACCGGGCTTCCGTTGGTTTCGGCTGACCCAGCCACCGGCCGGGAAATGGCACCGCGCCAGTCAGAATTTTATCGAGTGGCTGGTCCAGCAGCGTGAGGTCAGCTAGCAGCTGGTCGACCGCGACCGGTCCCCGATAGATGACAGCGAGGCGTCCGCGGGAATCGATTAGAAAACTGCTGGGCACCGGCAGGGCGGACTGGCGACCGATGAAACTCCGCTGCAGCGACTCGAGCCGGGCAATGAGGTTCTCGTCTGGAAAGGCGGTGCGAAAGGGATACCCGATTTTTGCCAAGGTGGCGGTGACGGCGGCGAGGCGGGCGGCGGGATCTGTCTGGTCATCGACCGAGATGGAAACGATGTCGAGGCCAGCGGCCTTGAGGCGGTCTTGGGCGCTGGTCCATTCCGTCATTTCTTTGAGGCACGGGGCGCACCAAGTGGCCCACAAGTTGATCAGGAGCGGTTTGGCGGGAGTTGGGGAGATGGGGGCGAGCGCGGTCGTCTCTCCGCTGGCGGTGGTGACGACTAGGTCGGGCACGGGTGCGGGGCGGAGCAGGACGATGCGGCCGGCGTCGCTTTCTTCGGGCGGGGTGACGGTGGATGGAGTCAGGACCGGGACGGCTGGGCGGGGGGCGACAGGGGCGGCGAATCCGCTTCCTTGGACGAGCTGGAATTGGGTGCCGGTGGCGGGTAGGGGGAATTTCTCGGCGCTGCCCCCGGGCCATTTGACGATGACGTGGGACGCCGGGCCGGCGGTGCCCAGTCCGAATGGGACGTGCAGTGACGACTGGGCGAGGTGACCATGGCCGGCGCGGACGGACTTGATCCGCCGGGTGGTGCCATTTTTTCCTTGGTAGAGTTCGACGCGGGCCCCGACGGCGTTGCGGTTGGCGGTAGTGCCGCGGAGATCGAAGCTTAGGCTCGGGTGAGTGGATGGCGTGTCATTGCGCAGGTAGCGCACGGCGGGGCCGGTCCGGTTGGTTACCCAGATGTCGAGGTCGCCATCGCTATCCCAGTCGATACTGGCCACTGAGCGCCCGTCGTCATCGAAGTCGAGGCTGGTGGCGGACGAGACATTGGCAAATCGTTGATCTTGACCGGCGAGATTGAGGAATGTGCAGTTGCGTTCATGGCCGCTGAAGCCACGGCCTTCGCGGATCATGAGGTTGAGGGCGGCCCACGCCTTGTCGTACTCCAGAATTTGGGACGAAGAGGATGAGGATGAAGGTGATTGCGACACGACCTGCCGCCAGAAGAAGCTTCACAAGTCGCCCGTGTCGGGCGCGCTCATAAAGCCATTGGCGACGTAGATGTCTTCCCATCCGTCATTGTTGAGATCGATGAAATTTGAACCCCAGGCCCAGCGGCCCATGGTCAGACCGCTGGTTTCACTGGCGTCTTGAAACGACTGGCCGGAAATGTTTTTGAAGAAGCTGTTACCCCGGGCGTGGCGTTGGATGAGATTGCGGGTTTCCTCATTCGATCCTGGTTTAAACTGTTGTTGGAAGGCGATGCGGTTGCCTGCGGACGACCACATGTTGGCGACGTAAAGGTCCATTGAGCCGTCATTGTCGGCGTCGGCCCAGTCGACGGACATGCTGGCGGCGATGTCTTCGACTCCGAGGCGGGCGGCGACATCGGTGAAGGTGGCCTTTCCGGACGGGATCAGGTTGTTTTGGTAGAGGTTGTTGCGGCCGAAGTCATTGGCGACGTAGAGGTCCTGATCCCCGTCATTGTCGAAGTCTTCCCAAGCCGAGCAGAAGCTGAAGCGAGTGTTGTTCTGGTTCAGACCGCTGGTGGTGGTGGCATCGGTGAACTCCAGATTGGACTCGTTGCGGTAGAGGTAATTAAAGGCGCCGTTGTTGGCGTCTTCGTAGGGCACGGGATTAGCGAAGATGTCTTCGGGTGACGTCTGGCTCATCGGGCTGTAACCGCAGACGTAGAAGTCGAGATCGCCGTCATGATCGTAGTCAGCCGCCGACAGTCCGCTGACACGGGATTCCGTGGCCATGGTGCGCACTAGGGAGAAGCGGGCCGCCCCGTCGTTCTGAAGGATGCTGACGGAAAACCGGTGAGCGAGCACGCAGTCGGCGTCGCCGTCATTGTCGAGGTCGATGAACAAGGCGCTGCGCGAGATGTCGAGGATGTCGAGCCCGGATTCCTGACTGAAGTCGCGCAGCGTGCCATCGGCTTGCTGTAGGAAAAATCGGTTAGGCAGACCGTCTGGTTGGCACAGGTAGACATCGGTCAGTCCGTCGCCATTGGCGTCGGCGAGACTGACGCCCTGATTGCCTTGATGGATGCCGAAGGCGACGTCGAGATTGCCATGCCAGTGATTGGCGCCCCGGATGAGCTGTGATGACCATGCGGGATTTTGGCCGAGGACGGCTTCGGTGCAGTCGGCAAAGAGCGGGGCTGCCGGGCCGGCGGCGGGCGGGGTGGCGACGACTTCCTCGAAGCGGAGCAGCGTGATCGAGGCCAACAGCGGTTTGGCGCCATCTTGGCCCGCATGCCAAGTGCACTGCCATTCGGCATTGTGTTGGCGGGGACCGCGGCTTGCTTCAAAGTAAGCGAGAGTCGACCATGGGCGCCCGTCTTGGCCGGGTTCGACTCTGACGACTTTGATCTTGCCGCGGAACGGGTGGGTGGTGTCGCTGAAAGCGCGCCGCGCCGGCTCGAGGGCGGCTTGCAGGCCCGCCTCGCCCGTAAAGGTCAGATCGCTGGGAAGCGAGCCTGGCCGAGAAATGGCAAAGGCGGCGTCTTTAAAGGTCGGGACCAGCTCGGGCATTAAAGCCGTGGTCTTGAAATCGGGTGCGAGCAAGTCCGGTGGAATTTCGGCTCCGGTGGACGCCCAGCATGGCAGCAGCAGCTTGTTGAGTTGGGCGCCGGCGTCTTCACTAAATTGTTCTGTTGTCCAACTGGGATCGCCGGCAGGATCCGCCTTGGCCAGTACTTGGGCCAACGGTGTTTTCAAGGCCGGGGTGCTGCTGCTGCCGCTGGGGGCTGTGCTGCTGGAAGGCGCGGGCGTTGAGACAGCGGGCGACGGCGTCGCACGGACGTCCGCGGGGATGGGCGTCGCCGGGGCCGGCGCGGCCTCAGGCGCGGCTGCAGCCGCGGGCTTAGGGGGCACCAGCGGCGCCGGCGGCGGACGATCACAGGCCACGAACCCGCAGGCTAGGCTGAGGATCAGCCAGCGGAGAGCCGCCGGGCGGGCGTGAGAGCGATGGTTTATGAAATGCATGTCCATCTGGGCGCGTCAGAGCAGACTAGCCGTCGACGTGGCTGGAAGCAAAGAAAAAGCCCACCGGATCGACGATCCGGTGGGCTTAAAGAGAATCAGGAGCAGCGCGATGGCTGCTGCTGACGGCTAATCGTAATTACCGGCGGCGGCGGGCGATGAACCCGAGGGCGCTGATCATGACGAGCAAGGCGCTGGTTGGTTCTGGTACGACGGTCACCGACTGATTGAAGACGGCGGAAGCGCCAGTGTTTTCGACGGTC
>JALRGB010000404.1 GCA_023253575.1 Verrucomicrobiales bacterium | reverse complement strand
AAGCACAAAACCTCACCGTCAGCGCCACAGGGGGCACCACAACCGCCCCGGTCGCCCAATCAGTAGGCACATCAGTCAGATGAGGCGCACGAGAAGGAGGAGACGGAATATGCTGGCGCACCTCGGTCCACACCGGGCCAGCCGCCAGCTCATGTCCCACCGGACGAGACGGGGGCGGCGCTGAATCCACCGGCCAAGAAGAAGGCGCCTCCCCGCACCCACACGAAGCGGCCCTATCAGACGAAGAGGCCGCAGCAGTACATCCGTTCTGGTCGCAACACCCGCAGCCATCCGCCTCACAGGCGGAACGGGCAATCGCGGCGGAAGAACCGGAAGCAGCTTCCGGCGCGTCCGGTCCAATCCACACCCCTCCCGCCTGCAGAAACAGGCCAAGGATTAGAAGAAGCCAGAAGGGTGAGGACATGGTGAAGGCTGGCAAAGCGATGGTTCCACCTAAGAGGCGTCACCACTCAGATATTATGTTCCACGATTTCCGGGGGCCGCCAGTTTAAACACGGCCGGAATCGCGGATGGCTTCGGCGAGCCAAGTGCATTCTTCACGCCAGGGGGCATCGCATTGCATTTCAGCGAGCGTCATTGGCAAGCGCGCCGACCAATTTTGATCGCGAGCCACCCCCGGAACATTGAAGCGGTCTTCCAATCCGAAGAGGTCGGTCAGGAGAAAGGCGGCGAAGCGGGCCTTGCTATGGAGCAGAGCGGCCAGCAGCGCATGCCGGAGCGACGGGTCGTAGGGCGGATACGGACCTTCTTCTGGGTGCAGCCAGGCAAACTGACACAAGAATTTTAATTCACGCCCGGCTTGGGCCGCCTCCTCTGCAGTTCCATGCTCCCAATCACGACGGAGCCGTTCCCACAGCGTGCGCATCGGCTCATGATCATGAGTGGCATAGGTAGTAAATGAGCAATTGTCATACGCCGCCCCCTGAAGGGCGTGGCCATGCCCATCGTCTTCCCACTGGCTGATTTTAAAACCCGGAATGTCGAGCGACAGCAGGTGGGGGCGCACGTAATCCGGGACTGTCCCCAAATCTTCGGCCACAATTTCCGCGCCAGCGGCGGCCTCGACGATCATACGCAAAAACCGGTCTCCTTGGGCTAGGTTGGTCGCCTTGTGCTCCGGCGTATCGTCATCATGCGGAATATAATGAGGCACTCGTCCGTCGCAGCGCGCCGCCGCCTCCTCGGGCGTGAGCGGCAGGAATTCATCATTGCGCTGCGGCCGCCATGGAAAGCTGTAAATCCGATAGAACCCGAGCACATGATCAATACGGAAAATGGCGAAAATTTCCGTGAGCTTCCGCACCCGTCGCCGCCACCACTGGCATCCCCCAGCTTCCATACGCTCCCAGTTGTACAAAGGAATCCCCCAGTTCTGACCCCACTTTTGCACAAATGGATCGTCTTTGTAATACGTCTCCGGCGGAGCGCCACCACACCAGGTCAAATCAAACTCCTCCGGATGAAAAAAGACATCAACACTGCACCAGCTCACGCCAAATGGCACGTCCCCCATCAAGCTGATGCCGCGGTGCGCCGCATGTTCGCGCACCGCCGCCCATTGTTCAGCACACAACCATTGAGCATACGCATGCTGCGAAAGCGCCAAGCCAATCTCCTCCCCGCTCCGAGCCTGCTCCGCCGCCAGCCACTCCCGGGCTTTGCCCCCGGTATTAATCTCCTCCGGCCAAGACGGCCAATCTTCATGACCCACCCGATCCATCAATAACCGAAAAAGACAATAATCATCCAGCCAGTCCGCCTCCGCGATTCGAAAGGCGGCAAAAGCAGCCCGCCGCCCAGCCAACGGATCGCCTGAACCGCTCAGACCGGGAGGAATGGCGGTCAATGCCCGGTGCGCCGCCACCAATAACTCAGACTTCAACGCCCGAACCGCCGGATAATTGACCCGGCCCATAAACCACGAGGCCAGTCCATGCCGCGCGCACACATCAGTAAACTCAGCCGAAGGCAACTCGGGAACCGCCGCAGGAGAAAGATCGAGCGTCAACGGCTCCAATGCCACCGAACTAATCGCGTTATACGGACTGTTGTCCCGACCAGTCGCATTGATTGGCAAAAACTGAAGAAAATGCACACCAACCTCAGCCGCCCAGTCAATCAACCCCCGGACCGCCTCGGTGTCGCCGATGCCAAGGTCAGATTCGGTGCGCAAGGCGAAAACCGGGCACAAAACCCCGGCGCGGCGAGCGGCAAAAAATGAATCCATAATGAGGGTTCTCTGACGCAAAAAACCAGAGACGCAACCCCAGCCTGTCCCGACACCCATTCATTTGTAACGACCAGCCAAAAAAACGCCAGGACCACCGCTCAAGCGGTCAGAATTCTCTCCACCGCCCGTGCCTGCTCCTCGGTGTCCACTCCCGGGGAATCGTCGCTGGTGAGTACCACCCGCACCCGCGCCCCGTTTTCCAAAGCCCGCAACTGCTCCAAAGACTCGGTTTTTTCTAAAGGCGATGGCGGCCAGCTGACAAAACGCAGCAGAAAATCGCGGGAATATCCGTAAAGCCCCAGATGCCGATACCATGGAAGCTCCGGAGGATGACGAGCATACGGAATGCGGCTCCGCGAAAAATACAAAGCGTACCCCGACTCCGTCAGCACAACTTTCACCGTGTTCGGGTTGTCGACCTCCGCCTCATCCGTCAACGCACTGGCCGCCGTCACCATCGGCAAAACCGGATCATCACGCAAAAGCTCAATCAACTGACCCAGCAACACCGGGTTAATCAACGGCTCGTCACCCTGAACATTCAGAAAATGAGTAGCCGCCGGCATCAAAGCCGCTACCTCAGCCAGTCGGTCAGTTCCGCTCGGATGATCATCACGCGTCATCACCACCTCCGCTCCAAAATCCCGGGCCGCCCGCGCGATGCGCTCGTCGTCCGTCGCAATAATCACACCATCAGCCAGCGACACCTGCCGACACCGCTCCCAAACATGCTGCACCAACGGCTTGCCAGCAATAAGATGCAGCGGTTTGCCAGGGAACCGCGTGGATCCGTAACGAGCAGGGATAATAATGGGACAAGAAAACATGCGTCGAGGAAATCAAGGATCGGACATCGCCGCCAGACATTTGCAAGTAGAAGACGGTCGAACTACCCCACGACGCCTACCGCTCGCCGAACCAGCCTAGCCTTCACTGGCCCGCCGGAATAAGCTGACCCTCGTTTCCTTTGTGCAGCGTGCTGGGTCCAACAATGACATTCAGTTCATGCCGGGGCGCCGCCGGATTGTTGGGCCGATACGTGAATACCTCCGAAGATGGCGTCCGCAAGGTGGGGGTGAGTGCATGAACCGTCACCTCCAAACTGCGCTCACCCGGCGGCACGCCCGGAACCGGCTCAACCTCAAGCACTAGCGGCGTCACTCCACGTCGCAAACCGCCCTGCACCACCTCGGTCGTCGCCCGCCCCACCACTACATCCTGATGATACTCGCCCAGCCGGACCCGCGTCGTATAACCAAAAGAAGCCACCCGAATCTGACCCGCATAGTCCGGCGACGGGCACGGACGGGGCACCGGCGGCGGCGTGCCCGTCAACGCCAACGGCGGCACCAGCAAAAATCCAAGATCCCCGCGCGCCACCGCCGCCGACTCAGCCGGGAAATCACGAAAATTAAAATAACGGCTAGCAAAAAATTTCCAGCCACCCGGCTCTCGCAAAAAATCCAGCACCAGCACCGCATCCGGCGGACGCCGCGGGTCGTCCAGTTGGAAATCGATCCGTCCATGATACACCAGCCGAGCCTCCGCTCCGAGCTGCTGGCTTCCCACCAATCGCAGGCCGCGCGTTTCCGGTGGGGTCATGGCGAGGGTGAACAAAGCACGGGGCCAGTCGCGCTTTTGACTGACGATAGTATTGCGCACCATCATCTGCCTTGATCTAGCAGTCGTTCGTGACCAAGCCGTTAAGTCACGCGATGACATGGCCGACTTCCACGAGGCATACAGCCGCTCCAGCTCCGCCGTCAGTGGCGGAGGCACCTGATCCGGACCGGGGACGGAAAGAACGGGACTAGCCAGCCCCAGCCACAGCCAGAACAACAGCAGCCACCGGCGCCAAAGACCGGAGAATCGGATAAATCGAAGCATCATGAACAAGGCGGACGAAACAAGCCCGCCCTCATCCTGCGAGCCAGATCGATTGACGCCAACGAAAAATGGTTGCCGCGGGCGAGCCATGCTTTATCGGGCAGCGCGGCGCCTCAAGCTGGGTCTGGGTGTTCGCTTATTCGCCATGTCTGTGGAACACCCCCTCCCGGGACGCCGGGCTCCCATGGAAACACTGGACCGCAACCGCTCGTTGCTGGCCCAGGCCACCGGCTATGTCTACAAGGAGGTCGCCGGCCACGAACTCGCCGCCTGGGTCTTTAAACCCGAAAACCACCCCGCCTCCCGCCCCCTCCCAGCCATTCTTTTTTTCTTCAGCAGCTCTTGGGATAGCGGTCTGGTCAGCCAGTTTGCCCCTCATTGCCTCCACTTTGCCCAGCGCGGCATGGTGGCCATGACGGTCGAATACCGCACATCCAGCCAGCACGGCGCCGGACCACTCGACGCCATGGCCGATGCCCGTTCCGCCGTCCGCTGGGCCCGCCGCCATGCCACCGAGCTGGGCGTGGACCCGCTGCGACTGGTGGGAGCAGGCGGTTCGGCCGGGGCTCACGCCATCCTGACCGCCGCCATGCTGCGGGAAAAAGAATACGACTCCCCCTCGGACCCGTCCGACCAGTCGTGCGTGCCAGATGCGTTGATTCTTTTCGATCCGCTAGTCGACATTAACGAAACCCGGCCCGGCCGGAAATTTAACATCAGCAGTTTTCCCTCGCGCCAGGCCGCCCGGCAAGAAGGCCAAAGAAGCACCGGAACGGCTTGAGCGGCTCACGGTGAGCCTGCCGGGGCTTCGTGGCTCGCTCAGGCTCCTCGTGGCACGCCAGCGAATTGCTCCACCATCCAAGTGACGCGCAATGCACGCTGCGCTGACTACACGTTGTCCATCCGGACGCTCGGAACATCACTCCGGAGTGTTGTCGCTACAGGTGAACCCGGCGACGAGTCACTCCAGCGCTCTCCACAAATCAGGGGCGCAACGCCACTGGTCGTACGGGTCAGCAGGCCAGTCCAGGCCGGCTTGGTCCTTGCGGCAGTCCAGGCAAACGAGTCCGACGGGCTCCTCGATGCGCATGGGGGCTCGTCTGTGACCTCCGCAGTGCGGACACTGAGTCAGGCGGTAGGTGCCGTCGGCGGCTCGTGTCCATTGGTCTGCGTGGATGCTGGCGGTAAGTGTGCTGATCGCGCTGTTGGTCGATGCGACATGGGGCAGGAGACTCCCAGGGCAAACCTTGCCGGCATTGGCCGCTGCCAGCATGTGCCATCG
>JALRGB010000377.1 GCA_023253575.1 Verrucomicrobiales bacterium | reverse complement strand
AATAAAGCATTGGCCTCGTCGTTGTTCGTAAACCGTTCGTTAGCACCATCGAACATCAATTGCTTCTGACCGACCCGATACGAAGCATTGGCCAAATGCACCAGACAAGCGCTGTGGTGAGCCTGCTCAATGTCGGCATTCGGCTGGGCTCGCGAACGAAGACAGTCGATAAAGTTCGGCTGGTGCCACTTATCCGGAAAATACCCTTTGTCCTGATCGATCACTTTTCCTCCTTCAACGATGACCTGCCACCCGCAGCCATGGCGACCGAGGTACATCATAGCCTTCGTGCCGTAGATTTCCACCCGAGTGGCAGAGGTCGGCCAATGCGGCCATTGGGTACCAAAGCGGACTTCGCCGGGGAACTTGCGCAAATATCCCGTGGCATTACCGCTCTCGCAAGTCATCGAGAAGTCGCCGTAATCGTAGGTTATACATTGGAATTCAGGCACTTCTCTCTTCGACTGAAAAGCGTAATTACCACCGGTGCACAGCACCGACTTCGGATGAGCGGGATCACCCAGCACCATGCGTGTCAAATCGAGTTGATGGCTACCGTCGTCGGCCAGTGTACCGCCTTTGTAGTCCCACCATGGATGCCAATTCAAGTGGCGTCCTGGGTTGTATGGGACGGCTGGCGCGGGCCCGAGCCAAGCATCCCAATTAAAACCCGCAGGCGGATCTGAGTCCGGTTGCGGCTCCCACTTTGATCCATCGAGCATGTTGTACACCTTCACATGCACGATGCGCCCGAGTTTCCCGCTGGCGAGATAGTCCCGTGCCGAAGCCGCGTAGGGGCCGCTGCGGTTTTGAAATCCCACTTGTACGATGCGCTGGTACTTACGGGCCGCTTTGAGCATCTGCCGTCCTTCCCAGATGGAATTCGATGGATTTTTCTCGACGTACACGTCCTTGCCGGCTTGGCAGGCGCGGACGGTGGCCAGCGCATGCCAGTGCTCCGGCGTGGCAATGACTACGGCGTCGACATCTTTGTCATCAAACGCGACCTGCATGTCGGAAATCCGCTGGGGCGCGCGCTTCTGCACGCTGCTGAGGTCGCCCATGATGCCCGCTCCGCGGTCCGGCCAAATGTCACAGACATACTTGAATTCCACGCCCGGCAGGCGCGCCATATTCGACGCATGGACCGCTCCCCTGCCCCCTGCCCCAATAAGCGCCAACACGATAGTATCGGATGGACTCTGGGCCCGAACGCGCTGCGGCACGCTGAGCGCAGCCGCGCCCGCGGCCACGGTGACGGCAGACTTGCCAGATGATTGAAGAAAACGGCGGCGAGTGACCGCCTGAGGCAACTGAGGAGCAGATGAGGACATTGGAGGATGGGGGTTCATGGGTGACGGGAATCAGTGAGCGTTGTCAAATCTATCAGGAAGTCGGTGCGTGGAGCGACGGCGCGATGCGGCACAGGCGGCCGTAATCCGCCCGCCCGACCATCGCTTCTCGTGCTCGAAATTTTCATGCGAGTAAGATGGGAAGCCGCTGGCCATGCACGTCCGTCAGCCGGAAATCCCGGCCTTGGGAACGGTAGACAAGCTGCGTGTGATCAATTCCCATTAAGTGGAGGATCGTAGCGTGAAAGTCGTGCACGTGGACGCGGTCGTGGACGACGGAAAACCCTAGCTCATCAGTCGCCCCCACAAGTCCGCCCGCCTTAAATCCGCCGCCAGCCACCCAAGCGCTGAACGCTTTCATGTGATGGTCGCGGCCATACGTGTCGTACGAAGTACTACTCTGCGACATCGGGGTGCGGCCAAACTCGCCGGACCAGACGACAATAGTGTCGTCAAGCAGACCGCGTTGTTTCAAGTCCTGCACCAGCGCGTAGCCGGCCCGGTCGACATGGCGGCATTCCGACCCGATGGCCTCAGGCAATTTGTCATGATGATCCCAGTCGCGGTGATACAGCTGGATAAAGCGCACATCGCGCTCGGCGAGTTTGCGCGCGAGCAAGCAATTAGCGGCAAAAGTGCCGGGAGTTTTTGCCTCTTCACCGTAAAGGTCGTAAACACTCGCCGGCTCGTTCGAGTTGTCCATCAGATCGGGCACACTCGTCTGCATCCGCCAGGCCATTTCATACTGCTCAATGCGCGTGGAAATCTCAGGATCCCCGACAACTTCAAGCTTCTGCTGATTCACGTCGCGCACACCGTCAAGAATGCGCCGACGCACTGCCGAATCCATGCCGGGTGGATTTGAAACAAAAAGTACAGGGTCACCACTCGAGCGAAATTGCACGCCCTGATGCACAGTCGGCAGAAATCCGCTGCCCCAGTAACGAGTGTGCAGATTTTGGCCTTTCCCGATGCCCGAGACTAGCACAACAAACGACGGCAGGTCGCGATTATGACTACCCAGTCCGTAAGAAAGCCACGATCCCATGACCGGCCGGCCCGGCTGTGCATTACCGGTCTGCATGAAGGTTACCGCCGGATCATGATTGATCGCTTCGGTCTGCATCGAGCGAATGACCGTAATGTCATCCGCCATTTTCGCCGTCCACGGCAAAAGCTCCGAGATCTCCACTCCCGCCTGCCCGTGACGCGCAAACGCATAACGGCTGCCCATACACAGCAACGGCTTCCCCTGCAGCTGGGCCACGCGTTCGTTTTTCACTAGGCTCGCGGGCATCGGCTGGCCATTCCATTCGTTCAGCTTCGGCTTTGGATCGAATAGGTCGAGCTGCGAGGGACCACCAGACATGAACAGGAAAATAATGCGCTTGGCCTTGGGTGCGTAATGAAGCACCCCGCCGCCACCGCGCAGAGACGGGGCCGCCAGCGCTTTCCCCGCCAGATTTTCCTGTAGCAGCGATGCGAGTCCCATCGCACCCACACCGAAAGCGCCGCGTCCAAGAAAGGCGCGCCGCGTCCACTGCTGGCAATGATCAGGAAACATGAGAAACGTTATTCTTTGGTGATGGTCTCGTCGAAATTGAGGATGGCATTGGCCACGCACGTCCAGGCGGCGAGGCGGACGGCATCGGCGCCCGCTGCAAGAGGAAAGTCGCCCACAGCCAGCAACTGCGCCGCATCTTCTGGACGATCGCTGTACACCGCGAGCACGTCGCGATACAACGAGTCCATCGCCGTCACTTCCGCAGCGGAAGGCAGACGGGCCAGAGCCAAGAGAAACGCACGGTCAAGCTGCTTCGCAAAATCTCCAGGGTCACCGGCCATCACGTTCTGGGCGAGAACGCGCGCCGCCTCGACAAACGATTCGTCATTGAGCAGCACGTACGCTTGAAGCGGCGTATTCGTCACCGGCCGGCGCGCGGTACAGACTTCGCGGTTGGGCGCATCAAACACCGCGTATGATGGATACAGGATCGAGCGCTTCCAGAATGTGTAAACACTGCGGCGGTAGAGGTCGGCCCCCGTGTCCCGCACATACGCCTTGTCCGCCGAATCGCCATAGGCAAACTCGCGCCACAGATCGCCCGGCTGGTACGGTTTCACACTTGGACCGCCAACCGGGCGCGCGCGATCGATCAGCCCCGCAATAGTCAGAGCGTTATCGCGGACCGTCTCCGCCGGTAGCCGGAAACGCGCACCTCGCGCCAGCAAACGGTTCTCCGGATCGCGCTCGAGCCATTCCGGAGAGATTTTCGACGACTGCCTATAGGTCGCACTCGTCACGATCAACCTCAGCACATGTTTCACGTTCCATCCGCTCTCGACAAATTCCACAGCGAGCCAGTCAAGGAGTTCGGGATGACTCGGGCGCTCGCCTTGGGAGCCGAATTCCTCAGAGGTTTTGACGAGGCCCACTCCGAAAATCATCTGCCAGAGACGGTTAACCATCACGCGCGCAGTAAGTGGATGCCGCGGCTCAGTCAGCCACCGCGCCAACGCCAGCCGGTTGGGAGCAAGCCCGTCCGGCAATTTTCCAAGCGACGCCGGCACTCCGGGCGAAACTTGTTCACCAAGCGTGCGATAGTCACCTCGAACAAGAATATGAGTAGGACGAACCTCCGGCCCATCAGCCATCACGCGCAATTGTGGAATCGAGCGCACTAGCTCATCCCGGGCCTGCTTCGCCGCTGCCAGTTGCGTGTTCAGTTCCCCCTCCGCCGTCGGCTCGGGAGCGGACGAGACCAAGGCCTGCTCGATCGTTTCCACCTGTCGCGTCAGCACGGCGAGGGCCGCTTCCTGCTCGGGCGTCGGCGCCGCCATGACCGGAGCGACATGCAGCGTGCGCTCAAGGACGTTTTCCGGCACCTGATTGAAAAATGCAAACAATTGGTAGTACTCGCGGGTCGTGAATGGATCGTATTTATGATCATGACATTCAGCGCATTGCATCGTCACTCCGAGCCACGTCGAAGCCGTGGTATTGACGCGGTCCACGGC
>JALRGB010000314.1 GCA_023253575.1 Verrucomicrobiales bacterium | reverse complement strand
CCACAGGCCGGCGAGGAATATCAGCATTGCGGCTGCCACCCTCAATCCCCAGTCCGTTGCCAGTGAGATCAGTTGATCAATTTGCTCGTGGTTCATTGTTGATAGCATCAAGTGCAAAATCACTCACTAACAGGATTCGCCGGGAGCGCAAACGATCAATCCCGGGAAATGTCATGCCCGCCGTCCGCACTGCCTGGGGGGCCGTGCCGCAGCTCGATGCGATGATTCAAGGCCCATCCGCCACGTCCATGAGGCTGGGATGGGGGGTTGGTATGGTGAGAGCCAGCCTGGGTGGCCCCGATGGGCCAGGGCAATCCCGGCCACTCCGGTTTGTGGTCATCGGTTTGCGGGGCTCAGGACAAGCCCGCCACGAGACCGTGCTCGTCGACATCGATCCCGCAGGCCGCCGGGGTCCGGGGCAGGCCGGGCATGGTCATGATGTCGCCGCAGATCGCCACTACGAAGCCGGCACCGGCGCTGAGCCGGATTTCACGGATTTTCAGGGTGTGGCCATCGGCCAGGCCGACGGCGGCGGGCTCCGTGGAGAAGGAGAACTGGGTTTTGGCGATGCAGACCGGCAGCTTGCCGAAGCCTCCGGTTTCGAGCGCGGCGATCTGGCGGTTGATGGAGTCGTTGGTGGAAATCCCATCGGCACCATAGACTTTGCGGGCCACGCAATCGAGTTTTTCCGTTAGCGGCATCTCGTCCGGATACAGTAGCCGGGCCGGGCTTTCGTGGTGGTTGATCTGCCCCAGGACCGCTTCGGCCAGCGGCAGCGCGCCTGCCCCGCCATCGGCCCAATGCGTCGCGGAGACCACCGGCACCCCGCATTCCTCGCCGAGCGCGGAGACGAGGGCGAGTTCCTCCTGGGTGTCGCTGTCGAAGCGGTTCAGCGCCACCACACAAGGAAGGCCGAAAAGTCCGCGCAGGTTTTCCAGATGGCGGCGCAGGTTGCGCAGGCCGGCACGCACCGCAGCCGGGTCCGGCTGGTGCAGGGCCTTTGCCGAGGCACCGCCTTGGTAGCGCAGCGCCGGCAGGGTGGCCACGACCACGGCCACGTCGGGTCGCAGGCCGGATTGGCGACATTTGATGTCGAGGAATTTCTCCGCGCCCAGGTCCGCGCCGAAGCCGGCCTCGGTGACGACGAAGTCCGCCAGGCGCAGGGCGCTACGGGTGGCGATGACCGAATTGCAACCATGGGCAATGTTGGCGAATGGGCCGCCGTGGAGGATGGCCGGGTTGTTTTCCAGCGTCTGGACCAGATTGGGCAGGATCGCATCCTTCAACAGGGCGGCCATGGCTCCAGCCGCCTCCAGCTCGCCGGCCCGCACCAGGCGTTCGTCGCGGGTGCGGCCGACGACGATTTCCGCCAACCGGCGGCGCAGGTCCTCTGCGGATTCCGCAAGGCAGAGGATGGCCATCACCTCGCTGGCCGGAACGATGTCGAAGCCGGACTCGCGGGGGAATCCGTTTGCCGGACCGCCCATGCCCACGGTGATGGCACGAAGTGCCCGATCGTTCATGTCCATGACCCGCCGCCATGACACCCGCCGCAGGTCGAGGGCGGCGGGATTGCCGTGATGGATCGAGTTGTCGATCATTGCGGCCAGCAGGTTGTGCGCGGACGCGATGGCGTGGAAATCCCCGGTGAAGTGCAGGTTGATGTCCTCCATGGGCACCACTTGGGAGTGGCCACCACCGGCCGCGCCGCCCTTGAGGCCGAAGCAGGGCCCCAGCGAGGGCTCGCGCAGGCAGACGATCGAGCGTTTTCCCAGCTGGCAGAGCGCATCGCTCAGGCCCACGCTGGTGGTGGTCTTGCCACCGCCGGCCGGTGGCGGACTCATGGCCGTCACCAAGACTAGCTTGCCTGGCGGGCGGTCCTCAATGCTTTGGAGAAAAGAGCGGGAAATTTTCGCCTTGTGGCGCCCATAGGGCTCGATTTGTGCCTCCGGGATACCGAGTTTTGTGGCGATTTCGACAATGGGTTTCAATTTCGCCCGGCGGGCGATGGCCAGATCAGGGTTCATGACGATGGGACGGTGCGGACAATGCGGCGGAAAAATCGTATGTCCGCGTGGGGAAGTCCATTGATTCCTCGCGAAATGCCGCGCGTTTTAATGCGGTCCGGCTTTAGTTGGAGGACGACGCCACTGAATGCGGCGGGAGACAGGTTTTTTTGACGTGACCTGAACGATTAACGAATCCGCCCTCTGATACTTTTTAGGCACGGGCTTTGGCCTCGATTCGATGGTAAATAAAGACCGCCGGATGCCAATGGTGGGACGTCATGCCCCGATAGCCAACGCTGGAAATTCCTGTCAGGAATTTCCAGCGTGGTTTCCGCAAAGGGGTTGGCCACCATGCCCGGAACGAGCCGGGCAAAACGGTGCCAGTTGTTATTTGAGTTCCTGGGCGTGGAAGGACGCCCAGTCGTCGAGGTTGTTGAGGTTGATGGCGTCCTTGATCGTGCCATCGTCGGTGCGGCCGGCCGCAGCGAGGATCGCGGCGCGGGTTTCATCGCTGTGGATGTAGCCGGTGATGGCGGCATTCAGCTTGGCAACGGCGTCGGCATCGAGCGATCCGCCATTTTGGGCGAGGATCCAGCTTTCGCATTCGACGTAGCTGGGTTTCTCGGTGGCGATGAACGACTCGAAGGCGGCCTTGTCGATGCCCAGTCCATCGAGAACCATCTGG
>JALRGB010000217.1 GCA_023253575.1 Verrucomicrobiales bacterium | reverse complement strand
GGTGCCGGGAAGGGAGGTGGTGGAGGCAAGTTTTGAAGCGCATCACACCCGGGTGCGCGTTCATGCTCAGGCTTTTCCAGATATTAAGGCCGTTTCGGTGGTGGGATATGCCACTGCGGACGTGCCTGCTGCGCGGGCCGGATTGATTGCCGAAGCCTTGATGCGCTTGAATCAGCAGCTGACGCTGGGCAACTTTGAGATGGATTACGATGCCGGCCGCGTCTTTTTCCGGATTACGAATGTTTTTCTCAGCGAGGCCGGGGATGCCGCCATCATCGCCTCGCTCGTTCATGCTGCGGTGGCGGAAATCGACCGTCTGACGCCGTTTTTAACGCTGTTGTTGCGGATGGAGGCGGCTGAACTGGCGCGGCTGAATCTTCGACTTTTCCTCCAGCGGGAGGACCTGTTGCCGCCGGTTGAGGCCGATGGTAAGATCCTGTCGTGAGTTTCATGAAGGGTCATGTTTTTATCGTGCGCCGGGGCGGTGTCGAAGACGGGCCCTACACCGCAGATGAGGTGCTGGTCGCGCTGGAAGAGGGGGATTTGTCCCCGCATGACTGGGGTCGCCTCGCCAGTCAGCCCCATGCCCAGATGCTGTCCGAACTTTTCGACCAGGATGGCTGGGATGAGGAGGAACCGCGGTCGCCCACGGCGGCCGGTTCGTTAGGGCGGGGTGAGGCCTTGCCCGAGAAGACTGCTCCCTCCTTGCCCTCGGATTTATCGAGTCTGCCAATGGCGGAGGTTTTTCAGGACTTTGATGACGAGGAAGTGGATGATGAGGAAGTGGATGATGGGGACGTCGAGTATCGGGCGGCGCCTAGTTTGTTGGGATATGGATGGCCTTTGGTGGTGGTCGGGCTGGTATTGACGGCGGGTTATTGGCTAGGGCAGTTTGGGGTGAAGTGGGTAATGGGGTCGCTGGGGGTGGCCTTCATTTTGGTGGTGCGGCTACTGTGGCACCGGGCGGCGCGGGAGTATGTGGTGACGGCGGAGGCGGTGGAAGCCACGGTTGGGCTGGTGGCCAAGTCTTCGAGGCGAGTGTGGTTGCGGGATTTGAGTTCGATCCGCCTGCATCGGCCATGGCCGATGCGTTGGCTGGGGGTGGGAACGGTGGTTTTTTCTGGTGGTGACGCGCATCCGGGTGGGGATGTGATTTTTGAGCGGGTGGGTCGGGTCAATCGGTTGCTGGCGGTGGTGCGCGAGCGGCAGCAGCGGTTGGGGCGGCGGTAGTCGGGGGCGGGATGTTTTGCGGGGCGTTGGGATTCGTGTTTATTTGGGTGGGATCATGGTGGAGGAGTAGGCGTCATGACTCAGCCACGTGTTATTCTAGGGATTACAGGATCCATTGCGGCCTACAAGGCGGCGGATCTTGCTAGTCAGCTCTGCAAACGCGGGGTGAATGTCACCTGTGTGATGACGGCGGATGCGCAGCAATTTATCACTCCGCTGACGCTGCAGGTGCTTTCCAAGAATCCGGTGGTGACCGGATTATACGACGAAAAAGAAAGCTGGCGTCCTGGGCATATTGCCTTGGCGGACGCGGCGGATTTGCTTTTAATCGCACCCGCCACGGCGCATACGATGGCGCAGTTGGCGCTGGGACTGGCTCCTGACGCCTTGACGGCGATTGCTTTGGCCACGGTGGCCCCACTGGTCATTGCCCCGGCTATGAATGGCAAAATGTGGATGCATCCGGCCACTCGCGGTCATGCCGAGACCCTGCGTGGACGCGGGGCGGAAATCATTGGCCCCGATGAAGGCATGTTGTCCTGCGGCTATGAAGGGGTGGGGCGGCTCTGGCCTGTTGAGGGCATCGTTGAGTGTGTGATGGCACGGCTCAACGCGTGACGGCCGGAGGGCTCAGAGGATTTCGCCCGGCTGGTAGCGGGCGGCGTCAGGACAGCTGGCGGCGGCGGTCCGCATGGCGGCCACGGTGGTGGCGACTTGCGAGTCAGCAGCACCGGTCGCCTCCTGACCGCGGGCAAAGGCCGCGTCGAGATCCGCCCGGCTCAGGCCAAGGCGGGCGTCCGCTGCGAGGCGGTCGAGCAGGTCGTTGTGAGAAGTGATACCGGAGCGGAGATCCCGCATGGTGGCGGTGGCGTGTTCTTTGATGGCTTCGTGGGCGGTCTCCCGTCCGACTCCGCGCCGCACGGCTTCCATCATAAACGTGGTGGTGAGCAGGAATGGAAGATAGCGCTCGTTTTCCCTCTGAACGGACATCGCGAAGACTTCCATCTGGTTCAGAATGGTGAGGAAGGTTTCAAACAGCCCGTCGAGGGCAAAAAAGGCATCGGGAAGCAGGACCCGGCGCACCACTGAGCAGGAGACATCCCCTTCGTTCCATTGGTCGCCCGCGAGGCCGGCGGCCATGGCCACGTAGCCTTTGAGCAGGGTATGAAACCCGTTGACGCGCTCACATGAGCGGCTGTTCATCTTGTGGGGCATGGCTGAAGAACCGGTCTGGCCTTTGGCAAACCCTTCGCCAGCCAGTTCATGGCCAGCCATCAAACGCAGAGTCTTGGCAAAACTGGCCGGACCGCTGGCCAGATCGCACAGGCAAGCGACCACCCGGAAATCCAGACTGCGCGGGTACACTTGGCCCACAGCCTGCAACACGTGGCCCAGACCCAGATGACGAACCACCTCGGATTCCAACGTGGCCACCATCGAGGCATCCCCGCCGAACAAACTCAGCTGGTCCAGCTGCGTGCCTACCGCCCCCTTCAACCCGCGCGCCGGATACGACTGGATGAGATGCTCCAGCTCCCGGAAAGCCCCCAGACATTCCTCGCCAAACATGGCCCACCGCTTGCCCACCGTCGAAAGCTGCGCCGCCACATTGTGCGTGCGCGCCGTCAATGGCAGGGCGGCATCATGCTCAGCTCTCCGCGCTACGGCCAAAAGCGTCGCCGCCGCCTTAGTGCGAATGACTTCCAGCGCACGGAAAACCTGAAGCTGCTCGACGTTCTCGGTCAGGTCTCGCGACGTCATGCCTTTGTGGACGTGCTCATGGCCGGCTAGTTCACAAAATTCGTCAATCCTCGCCTTCACGTCGTGCCGGGTCACCCGCTCGCGACGCATGATCGACGCGGGGTCGATCTGGTCTTTCACGCGTTCATAAGCGGCGATGGCCTCAGCAGGGATGTCCAAGCCGAGTGAGCGCTGGGCCTTCATCACGGCAATCCACAGTTCGCGCTCCAGCCGGATCTTGCCCTCAGCTGACCATACGGCCCGCATGGGGGCCGTGGCATACCGCTCAGCGAGCACGTTCGGAATAATACTTTCGGTCATCCCATGCAGTAGCGCACATGGGCGACGGGTCAAAACCGATCTTTTCAGGCTGACAAGTCGGGCTAGCCCAGTCTCACAAGCCGACGCCGCCTAGGCTGACAAGCCGGGCTCCTCAAGCGGACGGGGCCGAGCCGAGGCGGACTGGGATTTCGCCCAACAAGCGGCCTCGTAGAACCTTGAGGGTCATCACGCTGCCTGGGGCGGAGTTTTTGACCATGACGGCAAAGTCTTCGGAGGTACTGACGGGCGCTCCATTGATACGGATGATGATGTCGCCCACTTCGAGGCCGTGGGTACTGGCGGGGCCTCCGAGGCCGACCCGGCGCAGGGCCACCCCATGTTGGAGCCCGCGGGCGCGGCAGTAGTCTTCGGGGAGGTCAAACGTATCGACGTCCAGCAGGCCGTAGGGTGAAGTGGCTTCTGGGATGCTGACGCTGGGGAGGCCTGTTCGCTGCATGTTACCGGCGACCAGCTGGCTGGCGGGGTCGCCGAAGACGGCGAGTTTGGGGCTGACGGGGAAGACTGGGGCCACGGATCCTTTTTCACTGGGGCGGTCGGCGTACGGGATGAGGCCGGCTTTTGCGGATTGTGTGGCTACTGCGGTGGTGGTTGAGCGGTGGGGGAGGTGAGGCAGGGCCACCCAGCTAGCGAGGACGAGGGCGGCGGCGGCGGCCCAAGGTCTGAGTTGGTTCCACTTTCTGTCGGGTGATGCGCTTGTGGCTGTTGAGGTGGGTTTGGCTCCCTCTAGTATGTGGAGAGCGGGTGGAGAGGTCGAAGCGGGGGTCATTTCGCGTTCCAAGGCACGCCAAACTTGCTGACCGGTGGGAAAATCCATTTCCATGGGCCGCAGCGAGCGGAGTTCTTTCTCGAAGGCGAGCAGGCTGGAATCCAGAGGCATAGACGGGGAACTGGTGTCTTGGGCGGCGGTGTGATCAGAAAACGAGCATTCCAGCCGACTGATAATCAGATTGAGCAGGCGTGTGGGCAGTGGTTGCGGGCGCAGTGGGCGCAGGCTAGCGGCGAGGGTGATGTCCTCCGGCTCTAGGGCGGGCGCGGGCTCAGGGGTGTCGTGACTCATTGGAGCTTGGCAGGGGTCAAGTGACGGCGGAGCTGTTGCAGGGCGTAGCGGTAGCGTGACGCGGCGGTATTCATAGGAATATCGAGGGTCTCGGCGATTTGTTCGAAGGTGAGTTCACCCCAAATTTTGAGCGTGAGGATTTCGCGATAGTAATCGGGAAGTTTTTTCATGGCGTCTTCCACCGCGAGTGCCCGTTCATCTTGTTCGAGGGAGCTTTCAAACCACACGATACCCGTTTGGTCTTCGCCCAGATCAATTGATCGTTGATCACGATTAGCTTGGCGGATATTTTTGCGGGCTTGATCGATGGCGGCTCGGCGGATTTGGGTGAAGGCGGCGGCCAGAGATGGCTCGTCTTCCCCTTGCTCGTTTTTTTGAATCAGTCCGGATCGCCAGAGACGCACCATGGCGTCTTGCATGACGTCCTCGGCGTCGGCCTCGGTCCGTGTTTGCTGGCGGGCAAAGAGCAGGAGACGTGACCCGTGAATGGAAAGCCACGCTTTCCAAGCGGCACTGTCCATGGTGGCAGGGGATGCAGGCATTGGTGTAGGTGTCTGCTTTTATGGCGACGCTCCCCGGTCCGTTTGTCTAAAGATATCGCTTTCGCCAGCTTCTTCTGCCCACAGAGCGGGCCGGAGTGCCTGTGCACTCCGGCCCGGGAGGGAGGGGAAGGGTCTGTTTTGCGCCCAGTGGGAGGCCAGGCACACAGGGAGGCTGCGCACTGGGCTCAAATCAATCCCCCGCCACACAATTATTCGCAAACGCTGGGCGTTTGTTACGCGTTAAACTGAAAAAAATTAATCCTAGGGGAATTACTTAGGAAAAGAAGT
>JALRGB010000161.1 GCA_023253575.1 Verrucomicrobiales bacterium | reverse complement strand
TGGTTTGGCAACGAACCAGGTATTTTTGAGTGCTTCCCCCCGGTTTCGTTGCGCTTTTTTTAATTTGTTTAAAACTTTGGCACTTCATTTCACCTCGTTCTCCCTTCATAAAAACGCAAATAAAATAAAAAAGGCTTGCCTCTCAGTGTACACAAACGAAAACACCGGTAACCTCCCGGTACACTCGAGTGTACAGGGAGGTTACCAGAGCCACACGGAATGGTCGCTTCCGGTAATGCTCCTGTACACTAGTGTACCGGAGGGTTACCGGAGTCTACCGGTGGGTTCGTCCAGCACGACGAGGCGCGGGTGATGAATGAGGGCTTGGGCGAGCCCGATGCGCTGGAGCATGCCTTTTGAGTACCCGCCAAGGCGACGGTCTCGGGCGTGCTCGAGATCGACCAAGGCCAGCATTTCTGCAATGCGCTCGCGTAAAACGGCTCCCTGTAAACCGCACAATTTCCCGTAAAAGGCCAACGTTTCGGCGCCGGTCAGGTGTTTGTAAAAATACGGGTTTTCCGGCAAGAACCCGACGTCATTCCGGCTGTCGACGCGAGAACTATCGCGGCCGAAGATGGCGGCCGAGCCGCTGGTGGGTTTGAGCAGACCCAGCAGCACCTTCATGGTCGTGGATTTGCCCGACCCATTGGGGCCAATCAGGCCGTAGATCTGACCAGAGGCCACCTCGAGCGAGAGGTTGGTCACGGCCGTGACAAAATGTTTTCGCACCGTCGGGGTGCGAAACACTTTGGTGAGGTTTTTGATGCTGATCGCTGGGGTGGCGTCGGTCATGTGAGGCGTTATGGTAGCACAGGCGCGCCGATTGCTCGGGGAAAATTCCGTCGTGTCTTTCAGGTGAGGGGGGCGGCCGTTCAGGCCAGTCCGGCGACTTCGGCGGTTCTGGCAGCTCCGGCGGTCCTGACCTTGCCAGTGGACGGGTTTTGATTGTAGGGTGGTGGGATGAAGTCGTTATTTTCCTCATTCCTCGTTGGTTTGGTACTGGCGGGGAGTGGTATTGATGTGGTCTCGGCGGTTGAGGCGGCCGCGGTGGTGGCGACGGATCGTGGGAGGGACGTCTGGATGACGAAGGCGCCGCTGGAGCCGAGGTTGTGGCCGGATGCCGGGCATCCAGTCAATCGCGACCGCCTCTATGATTTTTACGGCAAGCAGGCGGATTATTTTGCGGGGCAGCCGGATGTGGCCGGGCTTTTATTGCCGGAATTTCCGGGTCTCGATGGTGGGACGTACGGGCATTGGGGGAACCAGAATGAAGACGTGTGGAAAGACGGCCGTTGGAACGAGACGGTGCATGGGCCGGTGGTTTCGACCGTGTGGCGGGGCGCGGGCATGACGATTCCGAAGGCGGTTTGTGTGCGGTTGGCCGAACCCAATGGCGATCCTTCTATGCTTTCAGCGGTGTTTAACCCGCTGACGGCGACGTGGGATGCGGTGTGGCGCGGGGGATTTGTGAAATTTTCTGACGTCCGCCATGGATTTATGGAGGGGGCGGGTTTGGTCGGCGAGGTTTTGACGGCCTCGCGGGCGGCCAAACCGCCGCTGCCGGTGGTGTATCATGGATTTTACCGACATGGAGCGCGGGTGATTTTTTCGTATGCGGTGGGTGGCCGCGAGCTATTGGACTGGGTAGATGCGGTGGACGGGTCGTGGGTGCGCACGGTGGTGCCGCGCGATGGGGTGCTTCCGGCGCGGTTTTTGGACGGGGCGGAGGCGCAGTGGCCGGAGGCGGTGGAGACGCGCGGCACGGTGGGTGAAGCGGCGCCCGGTGATTCGTTTGTGATTGATAGCGTGACGCTTCCATTTCAAAACCCATGGAATTCGCTCATGTTTGTGATGGGACATGATTTTTTCCCTGATGGCACCGGCGCTATTTGCACGATGGGCGGCGAAGTATGGACTGTGACCGGCGTCGACAAAGAAATGAAGTCACTGCGCTGGCGCCGGTTTGCCACCGGACTGCATCAGCCGCTCGGGTTGAAAATAATGAATGGCGTCATTCACGTGCTGGGGCGGGATCAGATCACCCGGCTGCATGACTTGAATGCCAATGGCGAGGCTGATTTTTATGAATGCGTGACCAATGCGTACGAGACATCGCCAGGCGGTCATGATTTTGTGACTGGGCTGGAAGTCGGGCCAGATGGTTTGTGGTATTTTGTCTCGGCGACCCAGGGTGTTTGCCGAGTGGCGGCGGACGGAAAGTCGGTTGATTCGCTGGCCACCGGTTTTCGCAATGCCAACGGGCTAGCGGTAGCCGCGGACGGGACCATCGTGACCAACGGACAAGAAGGCGAGTGGTGTAATGCTTCCTCGATTTTCCAGATTAAGCCGGGCGAGGCGGGGC
>JALRGB010000158.1 GCA_023253575.1 Verrucomicrobiales bacterium | reverse complement strand
CCACATCCCCCACCGCCACCCCGCCAAAAGCACTCCCCGAACGATACAAAAACCGATGCTGATGCTCCGGATCCAAGGCCGCCAAAAAATCGAGCCCCACCGTTTTCCCCGCCATGCGCTGCAGCCCAGCCACGCCGGATTTCTCTCCAGCCTTGGCCAACGCCCGACGCGTCAAACCCTCCGCCACCCGCTCACCCGCCCCAGCCCCAGTCTGCCCCCATGCAACCACCGCCGTAGCCGCCCACGCCACCGACGCGACGAGCGCACTCGCGAGTCCCCGGCGACGGACACTGGCCCGCACTTCTGTGCTGTTCCGGCATTCCCGAGTTTTTCCGGGATTTTCTTGATATTGACCCATCATACTACTAGAAAACAAAATCTCAGCGCGCGCATCAATCAGATTCTGTCCTATTTTCATCAGGTTGTTCCACTATCCCCTTCCCTCGTCAACTTCCCGCCACCACCCCAGCCAACCATGCCCAAATTATTGATCGTCGAAGATAATGAAATGAACCGGGACATGCTCTCGCGGCGACTGGAACGTCGCGGCTACGAGATCATCATCGCGGTCGACGGCGCTGAAGGCGTGGCCATGGCCCGCAGCGAAAAACCCGCCCTTATCCTCATGGACATGAGCCTACCCGTCATGGACGGCTGGACCGCCACCCGCACCCTGAAGGATGATCCCGACACCCGCCACATCCCCGTCATCGGCTTGACCGCCCACGCCATGGCCGGAGACCGGGAAAAATGTCTGCAGTCCGGCTGCGACGACTACGATACTAAACCCGTCGAATTCACGCGCCTCATAGAAAAAATCACCACCCACCTCAACTCAACACCCTCATGAGTGAGGCCCACCACGGAGTCGACGCCGTCGCCCAGTTGCGCCACGACCTGCGCACCCCAGTCAATCAAATCCTGGGGTATAGCGAAATGCTCGAAGAAGACGCCGAGGCCGATGGCCACGACGCGTACGTCTCCGATCTAAAAAAAGTGCAGATGGCCGCCCGCACGCTGCTCGGCCTGATCAATACCAAGATCACCACCGAGGAATTAGGCGCCGCCGCCGCGAGCGCCAGCGCCGCCAGCCCGACTCATGGCACCACCCCGGACGCTGAGCCCACTGCTGCGGCCGCTGCTCCCTCCGCCGCCGCCCAGCCGACCACCGCGCCACGGTGGACCGCCCCCCCCGAGGAACCCGAAGCCGCGCTCGCCAAGTTTGAAGGCAAAGTCCTCGCCGTCGATGACAACCAAAACAATCTGGATGTGCTCCAGCGGCGCCTCGAGCGCCACGGTCTGACCGTGGTCACGGCGGTCAATGGACTCGACGCTCTGGAAAAGATTGCCGCGGAACCATTCGACATGGTGCTGCTCGATTTGATTATGCCAGAGCTGGATGGTTTTCAGGTTTTGCAGCGGCTGAAGGCCGACCCTGCGCACCGTCACCTGCCGGTCATCATGATTTCTGCTCTTGATGAACTGGACAGCGTCATCCGCTGCATCGAGTCCGGAGCTGAAGACTACTTACCCAAGCCATTTAACCCCACGTTGTTACGCGCCCGCATCAGCGCCTGTCTGGAAAAAAAAGCGATGCGAGACGCCGAGCAGCGATACCTACAAACCATCGAGGAGACCAAAAACCGCCTCGACGGCGAACTGGCGGAAGCCGCCCACTACGTCCGCTCCATTCTGCCGGAGCCATCGGAGGCGCCGCTGCCCATCGACTGGAAATACACCCCCTC
>JALRGB010000137.1 GCA_023253575.1 Verrucomicrobiales bacterium | reverse complement strand
GAGGGGGTTCCTGAAGCGATCGGCCTGCAGGCGTCGTTGACCCAGTCGGGGGAAGTGATGACGATGGACCGGCTGGTCGCCAGCGCGGGGCCGTGGCGGACCGAAGGGTCGATTCTCTGGAACGGCCGGGCGGTGGTGGTGCCGCAGATGACGTGCCGGCTCGGCGGCGAGACTGTGGCCACGCTCGAGGCCACGGTGCCGGTGCAGGTCGGTCGAGCGCCGGCCGCGGCCGGGTGGCTGGCGCCCGATGAGCCGATGGCGGTGCGCTTCACCGTGGATCCATGCCCGCTGGAGCAACTGGGGTCGGCCGGAGGGCGCTCATGGCCGGTGCGCGGCCGCGTGGCTGCCCGCGGCGGGATCACCGGGACACCGCGCTCGCCGATGGGAGAAGTGAGTTTTGATATCAATGAGCTGAGATCCAACCGAGAACTGGCGCCCGCGCTCGAGCCGGCGCGGGTCACGGTTAAAGCAGTAATGGCTGCTGGCCGAGCCAACGTGGAAGCCAGCGCCGTGCAAAATCCATGGCAGCCAATGACCCTGACCGCCGAAATGCCGGTGGATCTGGTCGCATGGTCGCAAAACATTCAGGCTGTTATGGATACGCCCGTCACCGGCCGGTTCCGCTTGCCTTCGTCGTCGCTGGCGTTTTTGCCTGATTACGTCCGCGCCTTGCAATCGATTCAGGGGACGGTGGCGGCGGATGGGACCATTCGCGGGACGATGCGGCGGCCGATGTGGGAGGCGGCGGTGGCGGTCGACGCTTCTGCGGTGGTGCTGGCTGGGGCGGCGCTGCCGTCGGTCCGGGACCTGAGCCTCCGGATTCGATCTGACGAAAAACGAATCGTGATTGACCAGGCCTCGGTGATGGTGGCGGGTGGGCGGCTCCGTCTTGAGGGTGGGGCGGATCTTGCGCGCTGGAGTGATCCTGAGTTGGATTTGACGCTGCGGGCTGACGAAGTGTTGGTTATACGCGACGAAGCGCTTTCGTTGCGGGCTGATGCGGCCCTGACCTGCCGTGGGCCGGTTTCCCGGGCGACGGTCGGCGGTTCGGTGGAACTGGTGCGGGGTAGGGTTTTCAAGGAGATCGAATTCCTTCCGCTGTCGCTTCCGAACCAGCTTCCTCCGCCGCCTCCGCCGACGATGTTGGCTCGATCTGGTCCACCGGCTCTGCCTCCGCCCTTTGATCGCTGGGAGCTGGATGTCGGCATCCGTACGCGCGATCCAGTTCGATTGATGGGCAATGTCGCTCGGGGTAGCGTGTTGGCTGATTTCCGATTGACAGGCAACGGGACCCGTCCGGTGCTGGTGGGTCGGGCCACCCTACAGCAGATGTGGATCAAGTTGCCGTTCAGCCGGTTGACGATTACGGAAGGAGAACTTGTTTTGACTGAGGGAAAATCATTCGATCCGCAGATCCGAGTGATAGGGGAGTCGATCATGGATGGACGTGTGGTGGAAGTGGCCGTGGAAGGCCGGGCCCTTGATCCCGGTGTCCGCCTGACCTCCAGTCCGCCGCTGCCGGAAGGTGAAATTGCCTCGCTGCTAGCGACCGGGGTCACTACGAGTGACTTGGGCACTCGGGGCGATGAGGCAGCCGGCCGGGCGGCGTATGTCCTCATGCAGCAGACCTATCGCAAACTGTTTCGTCAGTCGGCCCGCGCGGCGGACGATGATGAACCGCCGCGGCTTTCGTTGGAGTTTTCGCTGTTTGGCAGTGACCCCTCGCGACGCGGGGTTTCAGCCATTTACGAGCTGAATCCTCACTGGCGCGTCATCGGGCGAGTGGGGGAAACCGGCACCTTCCGTGGGCTGCTTCATTACTTGATCCGCTTCCGATGAATGCCTGCCATTTTACGAGGGTCGTGCTGCTGGCGGTTTGGCTGCCAGGACTGGTTGTGCCGGTGACCGGGCAGGATAGGCCGGTGGAGGCCTCGGGGATGCAATCGGACATGCCGCTTGAAACGCCGTCGGACCTGCCGTCGGGGACGCGGAGTGTAACTGTTGGTGGGGTAAAAGTCGAGTTGCGTGGGTCGGGAGATTTTCTGGCGGGCGAGGCGGTGCGGGTGGTGCAGGACCAGTTGATATTGGCGGGGGACATGCGGGTGTCGGCTCCGCTGGCGGATGATTTGGCCTTTTTTGTGCGTAGCCGTTATCTTCAGAGTGGATATGCGCGGGTGCGGGTTGACTGGGCTGTGCGTGGTGATGTGATTGTTTTGACGGTGGACGAGGGGATGCGATTTATGTTGGGTCCGATCGTATTGACGGGGGTGGATGAATTGTTATGGGACGAACTGGCGGGTTACCTCGTCCGGCCGACGCGGGAGCGGTCTGGGTTACTGGCTCGGAAGCTGCCATTTGTTGAGGCGGATGTGGTGGCCGGAACGGGGCTGGTGGTGCGGCGGCTGCAGGCGGCGGGGTATTTGCAAGCGGCGGCGGCGGCCCCGGTTGTGGAGATGGATGAATCTACCGGGTTGGTGGCTGTCACGATGGCGCTCATGCCCGGGCCGGTCTCGGTCTTTGGTAAAGTGGTGATGACGGGTGAGACCGCTGTGGTGACGCCGCTGTGGCGACGGCAGGCGGCCGCCCTGCAGGGTCAGCCATTTAACGAAGTGTCGCTGGAGGCATTGCGGGCCGGTATCAACGGCGGGCTGCAACAGCTCGGGTATTTTGCGGCCCGGGTTGAAAGTGAGATTGATCCAGCTGTGCCAGCGCCGCGGCTAGCGATCCCTGCGGTCGGTGGAGAACCTGCCGGTACGACGGTGGCGGTCACCTTGCGCGTGACGGCAGGCCGTCAGTTTGAGGTGCGTGAAATTCAGGTGGGAACCGGACTCGGTCGCGGGGCGACCCGCGTGGCGCGCTCGATTTTTGCGGCTGCTTCGTCCCAGAGGTTTGCGCCGGAGACGATTGATTTGCTGCACCGTCGTGCGTTGGACACGGGGATTTTCAGTCGACTGGATGTCGAGCCGGTGGTGATTGAAGACGGGGCGTTGGCGTTGCGGGTGACGGGTGCGGAAGCCCGGCCGCGGTTGCTTGGGCTGTATGGCGGGTACGAAACGTTTTTGGGACCGATTGTTGGGGCGGAGGTGCGGCATGTGAATTTTCTGGATACGGGCGACGCGTTGGCGGCGCGGGCGGAGTTTCGCGGGGTTGGGAGTGAAGGCAGTGTGCAGTGGAGCGATCCGGCGTGGTGGGGGTCACCGTGGGCGTTGACCACCGGGCTCTCGTACGAGACGTTTACCTTTCATGATTACGACCGTGAGACGGCGGCATGGCAGTCGGCGTTGACGCGGCGACTGACGCGCCGGATCACGGCCGAAGCGTTCACGGCTGTGAGTTATAATCTGGTAAATTCCTCTGTGCTGACCGCCGAGGAACTCGGTCCCGACGAATACTCATCCGCTAGCGGCGGGTTGCGACTGACTCTCGATTACCGGGATAATCCAGTTTCGGTGCGCCGCGGCTGGCTAGCCGGCCTGTCGGTCGAAAGCGGTGTCATCGATGGTAATGACACCGCCACGACCTCGTTTATTCAGGGTTCATTCAATGCCGCATGGTATCAACCGCTCGGAACACGATGGAGGTTCGCCCTAGGGACGCACGCCAGCGCCATCACCGCCAGTGAAACCAGCTCGGCATTTCCGCTCGATCTTCGGAATTTTAATGGCGGAGCCACCAGCGTGCGCAGTTTTGCCGAGCGCGAGCTGGGGCCGATCTCCGCGGCTGGCGACACGCCGCTCGGTGGGTTGGCCAGTGGCGTGGTGAGTGCCGAATTATCATGGGAGGCGTGGCGCAATTTAGAAGTAGCGGCCTTCGTGGATGCGGGTACCACCGGCGCTGAGGCATCGTCGATTTTTACGGCCGAGGACCTCCGGTATGGCATCGGGTTGGGGCTGCGCTACCGGTTGCCCGTGGGGCCGCTGCGGGTCGATTACGGCGTGAATCCAGACCGCCGGGACGGCGAGGCCGCAGGCGCCTTACATGTGA
>JALRGB010000811.1 GCA_023253575.1 Verrucomicrobiales bacterium | reverse complement strand
CGCCCGCTTCGTAAAAGCCCGCCCGGCGAGGCCCAAGTCTGGCTGACCGCCCTCGGACTCACCCTCGGCGTCACCATGGTGGTAGGACTACTCGTCCTCATCCTCGTGCGCGGCTTGGTCGTCTTCTGGCCTCAGCCCATCACCGAGTTCACCCTCCGCGATGGAGCCGCCTCCGCCATCCAAGGGAAAACCAACGTGGCCGGCGAAATCGTCCGCACCCAATGGCGCCGCGACGGCGCCGGCGAAGAAGTGCAGCTGCACATCGGCAATAAAGACATCTATGGCTTCAACTTCCATTGGCTGCAGTCGCTCGACATCGTCTCACGCCAACAGCCAGCCGATATCATTGCCATCGAACGCCTAGAATACGGCGACGCCTTCGGACGGCCTCTGGCTCTCGTCTCCACAGACGCAGATCCACTGCCCGCCACCGACCCAGCCTTCCGCACCCGCCTGACCGCCGCCGTCCAAGCCGCCGCCAGCGTCCGCCACCAGATTACTCAAATCGAAAAACAAGAAATCGGGCGCATCAACCGCCAGATGACGTCCCTCGCCAGAGCTCAGAAATCGACCCCGCAGCCCGATTTCCCAGCCGTGCAGGCCGCCCTCCAAGCGGAATACGAAACTCTCGCCGCCCGGGCCCGCGACCTGCGAGCCACTTTATCCACCCCGTCCCTCCAATACAAATCACCCACCGGCGATGAGAAATCCGTCACCGCCGGGGAAATTGTCCGATTCTACTTCCCCAACGAGTTAGGTCTGACCGGACGCGTCGGCATCTTCCTCGACCGACTCTGGGAATTCTTCAGCGAGGAACCCCGCGAGGCCAATACCGAAGGCGGAATTTTTCCAGCCATCTTCGGAACTTTCGTCATGACCGTGCTCATGAGCCTGCTCGTCACCCCCCTGGGCGTCATCGCGGCCATTTACCTCCGCGAGTATGCCAGTCAGGGAGTCATCGTGCGGACCGTGCGCATCTGCGTCAACAACCTAGCCGGGGTGCCCTCCATCGTTTTCGGTGTGTTCGGCCTTGGATTTTTCGTCTACGTCCTCGGGAGCCGCGTCGACCAGACGTTCTTCGCCTCTTCGCTGCCAACCCCAACGTTCGGTACGGGCGGCATCCTCTGGGCTTCGCTCACGCTGGCCTTGATGACCCTACCCGTCGTTATCGTGGCTACAGAAGAAGCGCTGTCGGCCGTCCCACGCGGCGTGCGCGAGGCCGCTCTCGCCTGCGGGGCCAGCAAATGGCAGATGATTCAGCGCGTGGTCCTGCCCAGCGCCGCCCCCGGGGTCCTCACCGGCGTCATCTTGGCCATGGCCCGCGGCGCCGGCGAAGTGGCCCCCCTCATGCTGGTCGGAGTCGTCAAGCTGGCGCCTAGCCTGCCCATCGACGGCCTGTTCCCGTTTATCCATCCCGAACGGAAGTTCATGCACTTGGGATTTCACATCTACGACCTCGGATTTCAATCACCGGATTCCGAAGCCGCCAAACCCATGGTTTTTGCCACTACGTTGTTGCTCATCGGGCTCGTCGTGCTGATGAATCTAACCGCCATTCTGATCCGCAATCATCTGCGGAGAAAGTACGCCGCCAGCACGTTTTAAGCGACCGCCTCCGACGACTACTCACCGATGCCACCACCGATGCCAGCCCCCATCAGCGCCACGACCACCTCCGCGCCAGATGATGCGCCCCCCCCAGCCACCATGGTGGAAGTCCGGGACTTCTCGTTCTACTACGGAGCCAAACAAGTGCTCCATTCCATCAACCTGCAAATCCCGGAAAAACAAGTCACCGCCTTCATCGGCCCCTCCGGCTGCGGTAAAACAACTCTCCTGCGAAACCTCAACCGCATGAACGACCTGATCGATGGCATCCGCCACGATGGCGATATCTTGCTCGATGGAACCAGTCTCTATGACCCGTCCGTCGAGGTCATCTCCCTCCGGAAACGCGTCGGCATGGTCTTTCAGAAATATAACCCCTTCCCCAAATCCATCTACGAAAACGTGGTCTTTCCACTCCGCGTCGCCGGCCGCAATGGCCGGGCTGAACTCGATGAAGTCGTCGAACGAAGCCTGCGCAGCGCAGCCTTGTGGGATGAAGTGAAGGATCGCCTCGGTGAAAGCGCCTACGGCCTGTCCGGAGGTCAGCAACAACGATTGTGCATCGCCCGCGCCATCGCCAACCGCCCGCAGATCCTTCTCATGGACGAACCCTGCGCCGCCCTCGATCCCGTCGCCACCCTCAAAATCGAGGAACTCATGCACGACCTGAAGAAGGAATTCACCATCGTCATCG
>JALRGB010000793.1 GCA_023253575.1 Verrucomicrobiales bacterium | reverse complement strand
GGGATCGGGTCAGCCGCAGCAGGTGGTGATGACGATGCCTTTGCTTGAGGGGACGGACGGCGTCCGCAAGATGAGCAAGAGCTACGGCAATTACATTGGGGTGGATGAGCCGGCCTCGGAGATCTTTGGGAAGACGATGAGTATTTCGGACGAGTTGATGCGCCGGTGGTATCTGGTGCTGCTGGGCGAGCAACCCGCGCCGGACGCGCATCCGATGGATGCCAAGAAATCGTTGGCGGAGCGGCTGGCAGCGCGTTTTGCTGGGGTTGAGGCGGCGGCGGCGGCGCGCGCTGACTGGGACCTTCGTTTCAGTAAAAAAGATTTGGCGGGCGCAGGGTTGCCGGAGTTTTCGCCACCGGCGGCGGCGGGGTTGTTGACGGTGCTGGCGGCGGCGTATGACCAATGTTTTGCGGTGAAAAAGTCCGCCAGTGATTTGCGTCGTTTGGTGGAGCAGGGGAGCGTGCAGGTGGACGGGGTCAAGCTCACCGATCCCAAGAGCGTCGTGGTATTTACGGCAGGGGCTGTGCTGAAGCTCGATAAGAAGAGTGCGGTGCGAATCGTCTGAAGACTGGGTTTGGTAAGGCGGAAGACGTTTCCGGGCCGGACTCGGCGGGAAGCTGATGCCGGAGCTAGGGAAAACTTCAGGTTGCCGGGGCGCCGGCTGCTTCCATGATGAGGCCGCATGAACAACACCCCGAATTCCGTGTCTTCCGCGGCCCCGGCCAGCGTATTGCCCGTTGTCTCGACTGGCGCTCTTAACCGCCGTGATTTCCTTCGGACGGCTGGGCGGACGGCTGCCGCTTCTTCTCTGGCTGGCGTGACAATTCCTCATGTCTTTGCGGCCGAAGACAATACGCTGCAAATCGCCCTGATTGGCACGGGTGGGCGCGGCACGGGAGCGGCTGATCAGGCATTGGGTCAGACCTCATTGCCGACCAAGCTGGTGGCGATGGCGGACGTGTTTGAGCACAAGTTGAATGAATCTTACAGCGGCCTGAGCAACCAATGGAAAACGACGCCGGGCAAGGTGGATGTGCCTGAGGACCGACGGTTTCTGGGATTTGATGCGTACAAGCAGGCGCTTGATGTGTTGAAGGCCGGCGACATTGCGATTTTGACGACTCCCTTGGCTTTCCGGGCGCCGATGTTCGAGTATGCGATCAATAAAGGACTGCATGTATTCATGGAAAAACCGGTGACGGCCGACGGCCCGTCCTCCCGGAGGATGCTGGAGCTGGCCAAAAAGGCTGACGAGAAAAACCTGAAGTGTGGTGTGGGGTTGATGGTCAGGCATTGCCGTGGCCGCCAGGAATTGCACAAGCGCATTCAGGATGGTGAAATTGGCGAGATCAACTTCATGCGGAGCTATCGCATGCACGGTCCGGTGGCCTCGGCCTTTTCGGTGCGCAAGCCGGCGGATAAAAATGAAGTGTTGTACCAGATTGAGCGTTTCCACAGTTTCTTGTGGGCCTCGGGCGGGTTGTTCAGTGATTTTTATATCCATTTCATTGATGAATGCTGCTGGATGAAAAACGCTTGGCCAGTGCGCGCCCATGCCTTGGGCGGGCGGCATTACCGCGGCGATTACATCGACCAAAATTTCGACAGCTATGCGGTGGAATACACGTTTGCGGACGGCACGGTGTTTCAGTTTAATGGCCGGACGATGATCGGGGCCAAAGACCAGTCAGCCAGTTATGTGCACGGCACTAAAGGATTGGGCATTGTCAGTACCTCCGGTCATACGCCGGGCCGCTGCCGTACATACAGCGGCTGGAACATGGCCCGCGATAAACAACTCTGGGCCTACCCGCAGCCAGAAGCGAATCCTTATGAGCTCGAATGGCAGGACCTCATCGACGCTATCAAAAACAATACACCGTTCAATGAGGTTCAGCGCGGTGTCGAAGCCAGTTTGGTGACCAGCATGGGCCGTATGGCCGCCCACATCGGCCAAGACGTCACCTACGAGCAAATGCTCAATTCCACCCACGATTTCGCGCCGGGTATCGATACCCTCACGGAAAAAGGTCCAGCTCCCGTCATGCCGAATGCCGATGGGTCGTACCCAGTGCCGGAGCCAGGTAAGAAAAAGACCGAATATTAAGCCTAAACAGAAAACGGAGGGCCCCATCGCAGACACCTCGCTACGCGTGGCGAGGTGTCGGTGCGATGAGTGCTTAGCTTTCTTTTGAGGTTACCCCTGCGCCCTCTGGTGACGGCGGCTCAGCCGCAGGTAAGGAGTCACTCATTCAGCACTCACCCTGCGGGTGAGCTTGGAAAAGGCGCCACGGGTGTGACATGCTTCGAATTCAAAGAGTCGGCCGCGCGACGAAACATGCCTTCCCAGCCTCAAGGGGCGTTCTGTGAAAGCCCAAGGCATCGCCTTGGGTTTGGGCTCAGCCCACATGGGTGGTTTTTAACAGCCCGCATGGGCGGTTGTTAGACCAGCCTGCATGGGCGGTTGTTAGACCAGCCCGCGGGCGCGGTCGATGGCGCGGAGCATGCCTTGCGCTTTGTTGACGGTTTCCTCGTATTCACTGGCGGGGTTACTATCGGCGACGACGCCGGCGCCGGCTTGGACGTAGGCAACGCCATTTTTGAGCACGCATGTTCGCAGGGCGATGCAGGAATCCAATCCGCCATCGAACCCGAAGTACCCGACGGCGCCGGCGTAGGCGTTGCGTTTGGTGGGTTCGAGTTCATTGATAATTTGCATGGCCCGGACCTTGGGGCTGCCGCTGACGGTACCGGCGGGAAACGTGGCGGCCATGACGTCGTAGGCGGTTTTGTCGTTGCGGAGGCGGCCGGAGACGTTGGTGACGATGTGCATGACGTGGCTGTAGCGTTCGACGATCATGAAGTCGTGGACGACGACGGAGCCGAATTCTGCGGCTCGGCCGACGTCATTGCGGGCGAGGTCGACGAGCATGATGTGTTCGGCTCGTTCTTTGGGATCGGCGAGCAGTTCTGCGGCGAGGGCGTCATCTTCGGCGGGGGTGGCCCCGCGGCGTCGGGTACCGGCGATGGGGCGAATGTCCACCTTGCCGCCGAGGCAGCGGACGTGGACTTCTGGCGAGCTTCCGACCAGAGCGTATCCTTCCGGATAGAGCAGGCAGAACATGTACGGGGAGGGATTGACGTGGCGCAAGGCGCGGAAAAGATCGACCGGATCCCCGGTAAAGGGAGTGGCAAAACGTTGGGATGGAACGAATTGAAAAATGTCGCCCGCGGCAATGTAGGCTTTGCCGGCGCGCACGGCTGCTTCAAAATCTTCGCGGGTGCGGTTACTGACGGCTTGGGGCGAAGGGGAGGATTGTTCGGTATCGGTAGCCAGCAGTTTAAACTGCATGGGGGCTTCCAGTTGGCGGATGAGGGAGGTGATGGTTTCCCGTGCGGCGGCGTAGGCGGTGTCGGCGGCCTCGGGGCCGGCGAAGTCTTCCATCCAGACATTGGCGACCACTTGCATGACTCGGTGGCGGTGATCGAAAATGACCAGTGTATCGGCGATCATGTAGGCCATTTCAGGCAGGCCGAGGTCATCGTGGGGCGGTGGCGGCACGGTTGGTTCGAACCAACGGACGGCGTCATAGCTGAGGAAGCCGACGGCGCCACCGTGGAAGACGGGCAGCCGTGATTCTGGAGCCGCCTTGAAACGTCCCATGTATCGCTCCAGTTCCCGCAGCGGGTCATCACTGGCCTCAAACTCTTGGGTCACGCCTTTTTCGATAATCCGACAGCGGGTTCCTCGCGCTTCGAAGACGGCACGGGGGTTGGCTCCGAGAAAGGAATAGCGACCGGAGACTTGGGAATTTTCGGCGGATTCCAGCAAAAAGGCATGTTGGCCGGGCTGGGCGATTTTCCGGAAAGCGGCCAAAGGGGTTTCATAATCCGCAGCCAGCTCGGCCCAGACTGCCACGAGGTTGTGGTGAGCGGTCAGGGAGCGAAATTCCCCGGGTGACGGATACAGTTGCATGAAGGAAACGGGCGAA
>JALRGB010000734.1 GCA_023253575.1 Verrucomicrobiales bacterium | reverse complement strand
CGGGGTTGGGGTGGGGGTGGGGTTGGAGGGTAAATTCTGAGACACGGTATAATAGGGGCTGACTCCGCGCTGCCAAGAGTTTTCTGGCAGCGGTCTTTTGTCCGGTGGGCCGGGAATGGGGAACCTTAGTCCGGGTCGAGCACTAGGGTGCGTTTCTCGTCACTGGAAACAAAATCATCCCAGCCACGGTGGACAATTTGCCAAAGGGGCGACGTCCGAGGGCGACGCGGATGGTCAATGGCAGTAGAGGTGGCTATGCATTAATATGTTGATAATGAGTGATTAACTTCATCACTAATTTAAGGGCGACGGGTCGATGGCGGTGACGTGCGGTGGATCCGCAGCGGGGGAGGGTGACTTGTTTCGTCTGCTGACGTCCGGGGCTTGGCCGCGGCCCGTCTGGCCGAAGATCAGGCGGGACGTGGTGGGTTTTTTCTGGACCCGATGGAATGTGGATTATGAAGCGGGGTGATTCGATGGGGCGAGGGAGCGCACCACCTCCTCGAGCAGCGCCGGGTCCATGGTCACGAGGTTGGAGGCGTCAGGGAAGCTGCCGTTTTTAACATCGGCGATGTATTCTCCAAAGGCGGCAATTCGTTCCTCCTGCAGGCGTCGGTATTCGGCGGCAAAATCACGATAGGCGCGAGCGTGGCGCGGCAAGCGTTCGTCGTAATCGCCAAGGATGTCGTCGGAAAAGAGAAATTGCGTATCGCATCCGCTGCCGGACCCGAGCGACATCAAGATCATTTTTGTTTGGGACGAGAGGAACCGGGCCAGATTGTGAGGGACGATTTCGATTTCAGCGGCATAGGCACCGGCGTTTTCCAGCTCTTTGAGTTGCCGGTAAAGGCGTTGCGCCTCTTCGACGGTCCGGCCGATGGCGCGGTAGCCCGTCCACGTGACATGCCGTGGCACCAGCCCCACATGCCCGACAACCGGTATCCCTTCGCGGGCCATGGCCTCGATGATCATCGGACTGGCAGAACAATAAACCGAGCTGGCGCCGAGCTCGAGGGCGCGAAAGGCGACGCGAATCGCCTCGTCAGCGGAGGCGAGTCCGTGCGGCGTGGCGGTAGAAAAAAACCCATGAGGGGCGGCGGCCACGAGATCGGGCAGTCGAGCCTGAGACTCTGGGCTGTCGAAGCTGCAGCTCATCAGATCGACCCCGGCCGCGTCGGCGGCGGCTGCTTCTTCCGGGGATTTGACGTGAATGTGCGTCAGGCAGCGCTGGCCTTTCAGTTGCTGGAGGTCAAAAATAGTGAATTTTTTGCGTGGGCGAAGCATGGATGAAGGGGGATTAAGGGCGGGTGCGGAAGGCCCAGAGAAATGATTCCGAGCGAAAGTAGATCGTTGACGAGTCGATGGCTGGGGTGACGAAGACTGGGTCGTTTAGGTCGTGCTGATGGATGAGGGAGAACGGGCCGGTGGCTGGCACCACGGAGATTTGGCCGCGGTTGGAGACGAGGTAGAGATGGCCGTTGGCGGCGACCGGCGAGGCGCTGTATTGGCCCGAGCTGCGACCGAGGCGTTCGGCGTAGATGACTTCGCCATTGGTCGCATCGATGGCAGCGAGGAGCCCTCCATTGCGCACCATGTACAGTCGGTTTTCGTAAAAGAGGGGAGATGGAATTTCCGGAATGTGGCGATGCATTTCCCACGCGGCGTGGGTGGTTGTGACGTCGCCCCGCCCGCCGGGCCGAATGGCCATTAACCGAGGTTTACCTTGGCGCGCGGCGGTGGTTTCGGCGAATTCTTCCTTGGTCCAGAATCCGTCTTTATCTTTGTCCACCCATCCGAGTATGCCCTCGAGCCGTTCTTTGCGTGCGGTCGGGTCAGACGGAAGAGGTACGCCGAATCCCGGATGCGTTGGCGGCAGTTCCGGGCGGAGTGGGAAGGTGAAGGCCCCTGTCATCTCGCTGCGTTCGAGGCGGCCGTCCGCGTTGGTGTCAAACTGCATAACGGCCTCCCAGAACGGCTGGGGATCGACTTTCTCATCGGCGCCGCCCCCGAGCTGGGCCGACGAGACATAAACCATGCCGGCTCCGGTGACCGGGAGAGCAATAGTTTCCTTGGAAAATCCAGTGACGTGCCACTTTTCCTCTCCGGTGTCAGGATCACAACCGGTCACTCGACCGCTCCCTAAAATGACCAGCTCTGAGTGGCCGTCGTGCTCCCAGAGCACCGGGGTGGACCAGCCGCTGCGGACCAGCGGACGCGACGCTTCCCACGCCATGTGACCAGTGGACTTTTTCACGGCGATAATCCGTGAGCGGCTCATTTGGCTGCCATCCAGATTTTCGTCGTTATCGAGGACCAGAATGAGGTTTTCTCCGTGGACGATGGGAGAAGTGGCCATGCCGTAGAGGCTTTTCGGAGTGGGTAGTGGCAAGGTCCATTGCTCATGGCCCTCGTGATCGTAGCAGATCAGTCCGTAGGACCCGAAATAAACGTACACACGGTGTTCATCCGCGTAAGGAGTGGAGGCCGCCGGGCTGCTGGTTTCATGTACTTCTTCGATGGCAACTTCGGGGGCCTCGCGGCGCCAGATAACTGCGCCAGAGGTGCGATCGAGGCCAAGGGTCACGAGGCGGCCGGCCTCGAACCCGGTCAAAAACAACCGCTGGCCGGCAATGACCGGGGAAGAAAGTCCCTTGGGGATCGGCGTTTTCCAGGCGGTCAACGCGTCATTGAGATGGACCGGCGGTTGGTCGCCGGGCGCAGCCACGCCAGACCCGTGGGGTCCGCGAAATTGACCCCAGAGTGGGGGTGGGACGGACGCAGGCGGTGTCGACTGCGCGGCGAGTGGCGAGGCCAGCCAGAGGGTCAGGAGAAAACCAAGGACGGTTGACGGCGTGAGGGCGGGGGCGGCAACAAGCGGGATCATCGAATGGCTGGCTGAGGTGGGGGATCAGGAAACGCGTGGCAGAGCGAACGCGATGGCTCAGGTCTTGCCAAGCGCGATCATTTAAATTTTCACCGGGCGCGGGCGACACTTTGAAATCGTCTTGACGGTGGGCCCCATCCTCCGCTTCAGTTCGGAGCGGCGCGCCGGCCCGGTTGCGCACGTTTCATTCATTGGAATTTTTCTTATCCTTCACCTGCTTCCCCCATGCCCAAGATCAAAAAACTTGTCAACAACCCGAACGATTGTGCCGCCGAGCTTCTCGATGGACTCGTGTTGGCGTACGATGGCGCGGCCCGCAAAGTC
>JALRGB010000704.1 GCA_023253575.1 Verrucomicrobiales bacterium | reverse complement strand
GGATGAAAATGATGAGTTCCTTGCGGGTGTTGACAGTTTTGGATGATTTAAAGAGGTTTCCGACCATGGGGATGCGGCTGAGCACGGGCACGCCGGTATTGGTTTTTTCGTCATTTTCGGTAATCAGGCCGCCGAGCACGATGGTGGAGCGATTGGCGACGGTGACGGTGGTGACGAGCCGTTCGGTACCGATGATGGGCACGGTATTGTCGGCTACGACTTGTTGACCGACGACGGTGTCATTGACTTGGGCGATGGTTAGGCTGACTTCTTTGTTGCTATTGATGAGCGGGATGACCTCGAGTTTAAGCACGACGTCTTGGAAGGCGATGTTGGTGCGGATGCTGTTGCTATTGTCGAGGTCGCTGACGCTGCTGGTGGGCACGGGGATGCGTCGACCGGAGGTGATGACGGCTTTTTTGTTATTGGCGGCGTAGATGGACGGGCGGCTGAGGACTTTGAAGGCCTGCGTTTTTTCCAAGGCGCGGACGAAGACATTTACGCCATCGGAGATTTCGCCATAGATGTTGAGTCCTTGGAGTGGGGGCAGGGCGGCGTCCGTGACTTTGGGATTGCGAATGTCTGGAATGGCGCGCAGGAGCGAGTCGCGGGTGACGACGGCGCCGGCGTAATTGCCTTGGCCGTCCGCTTTGAATTCGCGGAGAAAATCCACGCCAAACTCCATGCCATCTTCCAGCGAGAGCTGGCCGATGACGGTAGCGAGGTAGACCTGAGGAGGTTTTTTATCGAGGTGACTGAGCAGGTCATTAATTTTTGCGATGTCTCCTGGTGGGCCGTAGGCGACGAGTTTGTTGGCTTGGATATCGGCGACCAGTCTGGTTTTTCCGACGAGTACTGAGAGCGGGGCGGAATTTTCGGTAGGCGGGCTGAGCAAGTCTTGATAGCCGACGGGGGCGTTGGTGACGCCTTCTCGCTGAGCGGGCGCGCGTTGCGGGCGGCCGGTCAGGGTGGACGGGTCGGTGGACGCTTGCGGCGGCCGCCGGGTGCGCACGACTTGGCCGCTGGCCATGGTGCTGGCTCCGCTGCCGGTATCTTGCAGCACATCCACCAGTACCGGAAGCACTTGATCGACAAAAACATATCGCAAGCGTTTTTCGAGGGGGGCCACGCTGGCGATGGGTTGATCGAACTCGGTGATCAGCCGACGGGCGTACTCTTGGTCGATCGGTTGAGCGACGAGCATGATGCGGTTGAGGCGGTCATCGGCGACGACTTTGGGTTCGACGCTGTTGGGGATGCGGGTAGGGACGCGGCTTTCATTGTCGCCAACGGTGTCGCGGGTCAGGGTGGGCAAGCTTTCGCGTTCATCGAATGTGGAGGCGAGGATTTGGCCGATGACGACGGCGTCGGCATATTTTAGGGAGTAAAATTCCGTGGTCAGGCCGGACTGGCCTTGGGGCACATCGAGGATGACGGCGACGCGGAGGATTTGCCGGATATTTTCGGAATTCTCGGTGATGAGCAATCCTGGTGGGCTGGTGACTGGGGTGATGCGGCCGAATTTATTCAGGCCGAGGTGGCTCCAGAAAGTGGTGGCGGCTTCTCCGGGGTCGAGGTGTTGGAGTCGGAGAAAGTACGAGGCGACGGAGTTTCCGGTGGGCAGTTCTTCGGGTGACTGGGCGACGTTCAGGCCGCGGGTCAGGCTGGGCTGGGAGGCATTACCCATCGAGATGCGCACGCTTCGTCCATCGCGCGATTGGCTGAGAACGTACCCATTGAGTTGCAAGCAGGATTCGATCAACTCGATGGCTTCCGCTTCCGTGACCGGTTGGGCGGTGACTAGACTGAGTGGGTTGCCTTCGAAAATTTCGGAATCTTTGATGACCGCTTTTCCAGTCAATAATTCGTATATTCCCAAGACGTCATTGATGCCGTTGTTGGGGAATTGCAGCTGGATGGTGCCGTCGGCGCTTTCCGTGCTTTCGGGGCCTTGGGCGGCGGGGTCCGGAGTGGAGGTCACCTGAGACATGACCGTGGTCGGGGCTATGACGAGCAGGGAGGTGAGCAGGATGACGGGTGGGAGGAAGGAAAATTGTTGAAGTGAGATCATGGGACAAAAACCGGGGCGAGGAGTGGAGATGCGGGGGTGGCGGAGGGTTATGGCCCGGGGGCCGCGGGGGGTGTGGGAGCGGCCGTGTCGGACGGGGCGGGCGTGCTGGCGGGAATTTCTTCGGTGGGGGCGGCTTCACCGGCTTCTTCGAGGGCTTGGCGCACGAAGGCGAGACGTCTGGAATCGGGTGCGGTGGGGTAGGTCGAGAGGAAGTCGGCCAGTGATTTGCGGAATGATTCTTGGGGGGCGGCGGGCAGGGTTTCGAATTGGCGAGCGGCGGCGGGGTCGAGTGACCGGAGCATGGCTTCGACGACGACGCTTTCCTCGCGGCGTTTGGCTGGTTTCGAGGTATTATCGAGTTTGGGTGGGGCGAGGCGTTCGGGGTCGAAGCGCAGGGTGACTTGTTGACTTCCGACCTCGATGGTGGCGGTGACGTGGCGCAGGTCGGTGCTTTCGACCAATTCGGCGAGGCGCCATCCTTGGGGGTTCGGGCTGCTGGTGACGACGAGCGACTCGCTGGTGGCGCGGTTCCAGATGGTGACTAATTTTTTCGAGCCGAGGGTAGCTACGCCTGAGAGCACGAGTGATTCGGACAGGCTGAGCAAGCGGCGGAACGGCGGGCGTTCGAGCAGGTCGGTATAGTTGGCGGCGCTGACGGTTGGGGGGATGGCGGACTGGGTTTGTTCTTGGGCGTTGACGGGGAGGTGAGCGACGGTGGCGGCGAGCGACCAGGTGGCGGCTTGACGAAGGGGTGATCTGAGGAGCGGCCGTGGGATCATGGTTGAAAGAGGCGGGAGATGGTGACGGTTCCGGTCATGCGCGGAGCTGGGCCGTTCTGGGTGGTGAGCAGCAGGTATTTGATGCGGTGGAATTTTTCGGGTGACTGCAGTTCGGCGAGCCATCGGTAGACCGACTGGTCGGGACCGGTGATTTGCAGGGTGACGGCGAGGTCGTGGTAGTGTGGGGTGGATTCTGGTTTAAGCAGGACGGGGCGTCCGACGGTCAGGCCGCGTTCGCGGGCGCTGTCGCGGAGGGATTCGAGGAACTGGCTATGAGCGGTGCCGGTATCGTCTTTTTTCGGCATGGTTTTTTCCAACCAGGCGAGACGTTCTTCCCAGAACGGGGCATCGGCCAGTGACGCTTGGGTGGCGAGATTTTCCGGCTGGAGGGCATCGATTCGTTTTCTGGCGGCGCTGGTGCGGAGGCGGTGGTCGCGTATAAAAAACGCGATGGCGAGGGTACTGACGAGGGTGAGGCAGGCGGTCAGCAGGATTTTCTCGGATGTGGTCAGGGGTCGTTTCATCGTGGTTTTCCGGTGATTTCGAAGCTGGCGGTGCCGTCATCTGAGAGGTTAGGCTGGACCATGGACCAGTTGAGCAGTCCGAGTTCGGGTTCGGTGCGGATGGAATTGTAGAGGGTATAGGCTTCGCCGGCGGAGCGGGCGGTGCCGCTGATGGCGACGATATCGGGTTTTGACTCGAATCGTTTAAGGACGGCGGCGGTGGGGCCGAGGCAGCGGGCGACGGCATTCAATTGGCTGAGTGGGTACCGTCGTGGTTCGAGGGCTGGCCGGAGGGCGGCCCATTGGGCTTGCACGGTACGCAGGCGTGATTGTTCTCCTTCGGCGCGGCCGGTCTGGTTGGCGGCGGCATTGATTTCATTTTCCATGCGGACGACGGTGGCTTCGAGGGTGACGAGTTGGGAGTGTTGTTGCCAGGCGGCGGCGCCTCCGAGCAGGGTGACGGCGGCGGCGGCGATCCATCCCAGTGGGCGACGGCGTCGGGCGCGGGCGCGGTTGCGGATGGAAGCGGGGAGCAGGCCGGTGCTGGCGCGGAGTTGGTCGCGGCGAAGCACGGGGGCTGGGCGCGGGCGCATTTCCACGGGCAGGCCGGCTTGGCGGGCGAGGGCGGCCACCTCGTCGGCCGGGAAATCGCCCCAGAGCTCGACCCCGGTGATCTCGCTCATGAGGCCTTGTTGCTGGAGGGCGAGGCTGGTGACGCGGAGTTCCTGGCCGGCGTGGTGGTCGAGGCCGCCGACACTTGAGATGACCTGACTGTGAACAAGTTGACCGTCGATGCCAGCGCAGAGGACGAGCCGTCCTTGTTCCTCCATGAGAACGAGCCGACCTGCTGGCAGGGGAAAGAGGCGGACGGCCGGCAGCAGCCCGCGGGTGCGTGCGGGCAGACTGAGGGAGGCGCCTTCGGGTAGGACGACGTCGACGCTCAGGACGGAGTGGCCTGGGCGCGTTTCATGGACGTGGCAGATGAACGACGTGTCTTCCGGGGTGCTGGCGGCGAGGCCGCGTCGTTCGACTTGGGCGAAGGCGAGTTGGCGAAAAAGGGTGGGGTCGTTGGTGGGGACGGTGAAGGCGAAAGTTCGGCAGGCCCGTCCGGGCAGGCCGATGACGACGGATCCGCTTTCGAGGGTGGCGCGGGCGGGTGACTCGGCCGGGCCGCGCCATTCGGCGGTACCGCTGCGGGTTCCCTTCCAGACTTCCCAGAGGGTTTTGGCGGCGGGCAGGATGAGGGCCGTGGATGGCAGCATGGGTGACGGTGGCGGGTGGTTTATTCGTCGAGGATGGTATTCATTCCCGGCCCGATGAGCAGGGTGAGGCGTCGTTCGTAGCGGCCGGCGCGGGCCCGGCATTCGGTGCGCCGGATGGGGTGTTTGACGGTGAGTAGGCTGGTGACGGCTTGGTAATTGATTTCCGGGACGTCGAGTAGGGCGCGGACTTGGGCGGTAGTGGTGTAGGACGGGTCATCCAGCGAGTTGGCCAATCCGTCCGGGCCGAGTCGTGTGCGGACGAAGCGGCTGACTTCTGACGGGGTGACGTCGAAAAGGGCGGCGAGCATTTCACTGGAGGCGAGGGGCAGGTCGATGGTGCCATCGCCGTGGAGGGTCATGGATTCGCGCCAGTTGGGTCGTCGGCGATCCATTTCGGAGGCGCCGTGGACTAGCATGAGGTCATTGAGGTTTTGGAACGGGCGGTTGAACGGGAAATCCGGGCGTTCCATGGCGGTATAGACGTCGCGTTCGGCGCCTTGGCGGCGCGGGCGGTCGTCGGCGTCGATCCAGTCGGCGATGGAATCGGCTAGGGTACGGGCTTCGGTGCTGGGCATTCCCCATGATTCGAAGAGTCTTTGGGCGAAGTTTCGTTGCGCCCAGTTTTCGCCCAGTTGATTGATGGCGAGACGGGTGCCTTCGGTTGATTGCCGCACCTCGTAGGAGCTGGCGGACGTCACTTGGCGGTGGAGTAGTGGGTCGCCGCGTTCGAGGGCTGGGTGTTCGGCTACGACTCGGGCTGACTGCATGAGGAGGCGGGCGCGAAAATCTTGTTCGGCCTCAATCGATTCGTCGACGCCGCGGGCGAGGTGTTCGATCAACCCGATGATAGCGAACGACATGAGCATGATGGCCCACAGCACGAGCAGCAGGGACGAGCCATGCTGGGCCGGTCGCCGGAAGGACCGGCGGTTGGGTGGTGGGGGAAGTGGGTGGCGGGTGAGCATGCTGGAGGATTTAGGCGGTGCCGAAGACGGCGCGGAGAGGGGTTTTGCGACCGGGCAGGGTGAGTTGTAGTTCGATCATGGGTGGGCGGCCGGGGGGCATTTTCTCGAGCCATTGTTTGCGGCTCGGGTCGTAGAATCGCCACTGGATGCGTTCGATTTCGGGCAGCAATTCCATCCAGAAGCGGCCCTCGAGGTCTGGTCGGAGCAGTTGATGACCTTGGCGTGATTGGACGGGGCTGTCGGGGAGTGGTTCGCCATCGGCATCGGTGCGGAAAAAGTCGGGCACGGTGAGGGCTAGGGAGAACCGCCGGGCGGGAATGTCATTTTGGCCGCGGGGGTCGAGGCGGCTGGAGGGGCGGGCCATTTTGGCGAGGCGTTCTTCGGGCCGTGGCTGGGGGGCGAGGGTGACGGTGGCTTGTTCCCAGCGCGACCGTTGGCCCCAAATGAAGGCAGTGGGCAGTCCCCGGAGGATGAATTCCTGACGCAGTGGTTCATTCTCGAGCAGGCGTAATTCGATAGTGGCGCCGGCGGGCAGGCTGGTGAGGGCGAGGCGGGTCTGGTTGAGAAAGGTTTCGACCCGGCGGTCCTCGGTCTGGAGGTTTTGCAGGGTGACGGCGGACTCGATGGACCCGGCGACGATGGCGTAGATGGCCCCGGCCATGAGGCCGAGGATGGCGAGGCCTACCACGACCTCGAGCAAGGTGAGGCCGCGGGACTGCGGGTGCCGTCGGGGCGGATGGTCAGGGGCGGTAAACATAGACCTCCGCGGAATCAGTGGGTTCGGTCGAGCCGCCAGCGGCGGGAGCGCGCGTGTTTCGCGCTTCGACGCGCAGGACGTACAGGCCGCGCACGGGTTGGCCGCGGCGGTTGGTCCATTTCAGTTCTTCGAGGGACGAATGATATTCCATGCCGAGGACCTCGTCGGTGGCGGTGAGAATCATTTCTTCGCGTTTCGGCTGGAGGCGGGCCTCAATGAGGACGGCTTCCATACCTCGCCGGATGGCCGCCGTGCGGCGTAGGGCGTTGGCGGAATCAAGGGAGCCATGGAGCACCGAAGCGAGGCCGCCGACGACTACAGCAAAGACGGTGAGGGCGACGATGATTTCCAGCAGCACGTAGCCGCGGGCGCCGGGGTGGGGTGCCGGGCGTGGAGCGTGGTGATGGCCGTGGGAAGTCATGGCTTTTGGTCGAGGAAATCGATCCGTTCGCGTACGATCTCGCCAGTGAGCGCGTCAAAAGTGGCCTCGATTTCGACGGCGCGGGTGCGTATTCGCACGCTGATGGGACTGGCCAGACCGGAGGGCTGGAAAACCCAGCGGCGCAGATCCTCTCCTTCCAGCAGGTCCCATTCGCCATCGCCCCAGAGGAGGACTTCGCATTCGGCCCGGTCCTCGAGGGTGATGCTCACGCTCCAAGGCGGCTCCCATCGGTACGGGGGTGGGGACGTGGTGGCGGCTGCCGGCGGTGGTGTGGTCTGGTTGCCGACGGTGGCTGGAGCGGTGACGACGGCCGCGATTTCTGGGGTTGTCCGTTCGAATTCTTGGCCGGGTGGCGGGGTGCGAGCCGTGTCCAGAGCTTTGAGAAAATCCTCGCGGTTGGCCGTGGGAAATCCATCGGCGAGGCCATGAACACCGGTTTTTTCAAAAACGATTTGGTAGGGTTTTCGTTCGCGCAGGGCGCGAGCCCGGACTTCTTGGACGAGTGACGCGAGGGCGGCGATTGGAGCGCGGGCCCGTTCTTCGCGTCCTATCCCCTTGAGAGTGGGGATGGCGACGGCGGCAATGATGGCGATAATGGTGAGGGCGACCACGATTTCGATAAGGGTGAACGCCCCTTCGCGGGAGCCGCGAAGCGGATCCATATGCCTGTGCCTGAACATGAAAGGGATGCCAGTGCTACTCGGCACGAGCGGTTTTCCAATTGCCGATGTCATCGGCACTTTCCACACCATCACGTCCGAGAGAAAATACGTCGTAGTCAGCTTTGCTGCGTTTGGCCGGGTATTGGTACTGGAATTCGCGATTCCAGGCGTCTTTGGGCACTTCTTCCAGCAGTTGGGTCCAGCGTTCGGGGACGGGCTCGATGGACGGTTTGGTGACGAGGGCGGTCAGTCCTTGTTCGTGGGTCGGCGGCTGCAGATTACGCGCTTCGTAGACTTTGAGCTGAGTGGTGATGTTTTTGATATCTGATTCGACGCGTGTTTCTTTGGCGACATCGACATTTCCCTTGATCAGATAGATAGTAGCAGCTCCGAGGACGGCGATGATGGTGATGACGAGCACGATCTCGATGAGTGTGAAAGCAGCTCGCGATGGGCGGCGGGAGGGTCGTCGTGAGGGGCTGAACTGATGCATGATGAAACAAGCCCGCCGCGCGATGGTACGGCAATCTTAAACTCCTCAGGGATTGCCTGAGAGAGGCGGTGGGCAGGTGTCCGACCCGGCGTAGGTATGAGTCGCTGTGGGTAGCGGGGCGGGCTCGATGCTGTTCTTAATGACGGACGGTTTATTTTGGACTTTTCAGCGAATTCCGTGGGATCTGGCGAGGGGGTTCATTTCAAGGCACTTGCTGGAGTTTGGCCGTTGACTTTGGCTCCGCATTCATCTGGGACACCCACATTTTTCATTGGATTGGAAGTCGAATGAGTGGGTGTCTCACAGGTGTTGGCGCTCTGAGCGGTTCCGACCTTAGCGTTGGACCTATTTCTTGGCTCGACGGTAGTGGGCACCGCGTCCTTTGCCGTGCAGTTCGGCGCAGCCCTTTTGGACCAATTCGGTGAATTTGTCTTTTAATGTGTGCCGGTTGGCCTTGAGAGCGTCCGCTGCTTCAGCGACTGAAAGGTTTTCCTTGGCCTCAAGCAGTTTGAGCACCTGCCCGGCGAGAGGCGAGAGGTCATCAGGAATGCTAGTAGCGGCGACCACTGCGGGCGGCTCCGCAAGACGACCTCGCAGACGTCCGATCTGCGATTTCAGCGCCCGCATGAAGAAGAGAATCCACGGCTCCCAATCGACGGCTTCTCGGAAGGAAGTCTGGGTTCGCCGCAAGGCGAGGTAGTAGGCTTCCTTGTTGTGCTCGATGACGCTTTCCAGTGAAGTGTAGTAGGCATAGGCATAGCCAGCGCGCAGGAGCATCAGGTTGGTCAGGACGCGAGACAACCGGCCATTGCCATCTTGAAAAGGATGAATGGCCAGGAAGATGACGTTGAACACCGCGATCCGCAGCAAGGGATGGATAATCGGATCCGCCTCTTCCTTGGCGTGCCAGCCCAGCAGTTTCTCCATCAGCATTGGAGTCTCGAAGGGGGAGGCGGTCTCGAAGACGATGCCGATTTGCCTTCCGTCCGCATCGAAGGCCGCGACGTGGTTGTCGAGCGATTTCCACTCTCCCCGATGGCGCTCGTCTTTGTTAACGTAGCGGAGCAAATCACGATGCAGTTGTAGGAGGATGCTCTCCGAAATGCGGAGATCCTGCCAGACGGTCTGAATTGTCTCCATTACATACGCGTAGCCCGCGACTTCCTGTTCGTCACGGGACTGGAAGGATTCCTTGCCCAGATTACCGACAAGCTTCTCGACCTCGGTGTCGCTGAGCTTCGCGCCTTCGATACGGGTCGACGACCCGGCGCTCTCGATAGTTGCGATCCGCCGTAGCGAACGCAGGGTCTCCGGACCGAGGCTGCCAAGAGCACGCCACTCACCCTTGAACTCGTCAATCGCAGCGATAAGATTCAACATCTCGTTGGTCGGTTGAAGGGCTGGTGGAAGAGGAATCCGCATGAGCGAGCTTACCTCCAAATTCCACCATTACCATCCAATTCCCTCTATTTACCTCCAATTCTCCGAAACCATGACTGAGAGGATACTCCCACGGATTTTTTCTGAAAAGACCTTGGCGCATCAAGGGGCTGAAGAAGCTCTCCTCTCCACCGCAAAGGAAAGGAACCAAAATATAATCCATGTGTTGGGCGTGCGTTTTTTCGGGTCAATGCGTTCCGGGGTAAGCGCGTGGACGCGGCCGAGTCGCTCGGTCGGGAAATCACGCGCTTCAACGAGGAGCTTCTCAACGGGCAACCCGGACGTCCGATGTCGGCCGCGAAGTTTTTTCTTTTCCCCGGTGGGTTTTTTTGAGTACACTGAGCTCATTCTGAGGGTATGGGCATCGGCCTGACTTTTCATTTATCTCATGATGACGCGCGTTTATTTTCTTCTGTTGCTGTTGGCGGCGGCCCCGCTGAGCTGGGCTCAGGGAACGCCGGCGAAACCGTTGTCGGACAAGAAGCTCGCGGATTTTACGATTGGCGAGATTATTTCGGGTGATGCGGCTGGGGAGGAAGCGTTGCGAGGGAAGGTGGTGGCTTTGGAATTTTGGGGACGTTTGTGAGGCCCCTGCCTCGCCGGCATGCCGCAGTTGGCGGCAATGGATAAGCGCTATAAATCGAAGGGGTTGCGGTTAATCGGAGTTCACTCTCAGGGAGGTACGGATGAGGAGATTTTGGTTCCGGTGAAAAAGAACAAGGCGAAGTATTCGATTGCGCGCAGCGGTCAAAGCCCTGTTCCGTTTAACGGGATACCGCACATGTTTGTTTTCAATCCCAAAGGGGAGCTCGTGTATGACGGGCGAACCGGTGCGGATGCGGAAAAAGTCATCAAGCGGGAATTGCGTGGGGTGACGGCCTCGGGAGATGATGACGATGAAGACAGTCCGTTTGGGCCGAAGGAGCCGGCGGCCTCCGGTCCGTTGGTCCCCGAGCGCGCATGGACCAGCGCTGACGGCCGCACGATGAAGGCGTCATTGATCTCGCTGAAGGATCAGACCGGCAGTTTTAAACGGGCGGACGGACGGACGTTTGAGCTCGCTTTGGACAAACTTTCTCCAGCCGATCAGGCCGTGGTCGCGGAGGCCGTCAAAAAAGCCGCGGCGGCTTCTCCGCCTAAATCCGAGGATTAATGAGCCGGGTATGCGGCGTCTGGGAAGCCCGACGCGGTGGCGTCTGGGGAAGCCCGACGCGTGGCGTCTGGGAGGTCCGACGCGTGGCGAAGAGCGCGGCGATTCAGGCCCGCGGGTGGGCTTGGTCGTAGGCTTTTTTCATTCGTTCGATGGTGACCTGGGTGTAGATCTGGGTGGTACTGAGGCTGGCATGACCGAGCAGTGACTGCACGGAGCGGAGGTCGGCGCCATTATCGAGCAGGTGGGTGGCAAAGCTGTGGCGGAGTTTGTGGGGGGTAGCGGGGATGGGTACGCCGCTATGGAGCAGGTGTTTTTTCAGCAAGTCATTGACGGCGCGGGAGCTGAGGCGGCTACGGCGTTTGCTGATGAAGAGTGGGCCGGTATGGACCCCGGCTTGCTGGCGGTATTCTTGAATGGCTTTGACGGCTGGGGGGCCGATGGGGCAGAGACGTTCTTTGCGACCCTTGCCGAGGACGCGGACGGTGTCGCTGTAGGGATCGATGTGTTCGACGTGGAGGGCGACCAATTCGGAAAGTCGCAGGCCGGCGGAGTAGAAGAGTTCGAGGATGGCGGTATCGCGGGCGGCGGCCCAGGCGGGTGCTTGTTTGGATTTTGTGGTGGCGGCGGCTGGGGTGTCGAGCAGTGCGCCCATTTGGTTGACGGTGAGGACGACGGGTAGTTTTTTCTCCAGTTTCGGGAGTTGCACGGCGAGCAGTGGGTTGACTGGCCATTTTTTCCGTCGGGACAGGAATGAATAGAAGCTGCGCAGGGCGGCGAAGTGGAGGCGGATGGTGGCGCGGCCGAGCTGTTGTTTCATTTGGGCGAACAGGTAGGCGCGAAAGTCATCGGCGGTGGCGTTTTCCCAGGAGGTGAAGCGCGGGGCGCGAGTGCGGCACGTCATCAATGCGTGTTGATAATTGATGAGGGTGCGGGGGGAGACATTGCGTTCGACGGAGAGGAACTCCATGAATTCCTCGACGAGTGGGTCCGGTGCGGTGGCGGATTCGACGGCGGCAGGGACCATTTCCGCGGTGGGGTCCGCGGTGGTGGTGGTGACGTCAGTTGGGGGCGGCGTTGGTGGCGGCGTCGGCACGGATGAAGGAATCGTGAGTGGTGGTGGAACGGGTGGCAAGCGAGAATCCGGTAGGGTGCGGGTGGCGTGGGATGGCGGCGAGCGGGATGCGAGCGATTACTACGGGTGGGACCCTTGGCTTGCGGGATGGGGGGATGTGTTGTTTATTGGAGGGCCATGGAGTATATTACCACCGCCAACGTTCTTGTCTGGTTTCTGATGGCGCTGGGCGTATTTTTGATGTTTGTGAGTTACTGGTTGGCGGCGGCGGCGTTGGTACCGGCTCATGTGGCGCGGTGTGCGGAGAAATTTGGGCGACCGGTGGTGACGACGGGGCTTGGGTTATTGGTGGTGGCGGTTCCGATTGGGCTGGGTGTGGTTGTCTTGAATGCGGCGCCCGCGGCGTTGAAGTGGACGGGGGTATTTTTGATTGGGGTGCCACTTTTTGGCGGGCTGGTGGGCAGTGCTGGGTTGGCGTACCGGATTGGGCTGGGGTTGCCGGTGCCGGGGGACGATGAGCGGCCGTGGCGGGCGGTGGGGCGTGGCGGTGTGGTTTTGGCGTTGACGTTTTTGTTGCCGGTGTTGGGGCAATTGCTGGTGATTCCGTTGGTTTTGGCGGCGGGGGCGGGGGCGGGTTTTTGGGCGTGGCTGAGTGCACGTCGGCGGAAACCGGAGGAAGTTCTGCCGGAGGCGGCCATTGTGGTGGCGGCCTCGGCGGAGGTTATTTCGGCGGGGGTTTCTGAATCTTAAATTATTGATAATTATCTGAGTATGGAAGGAGACTCCACATTCTCTTCATCGACGCGCCGGCATTTCCTGCATGGGGCGGCGGCGGGTGGGGTGGTGGTGGGGGTGGGAGGATTTTCGGCGGTTTCGCAGTGGTTTTTTCGGGGTCGAGAGGCTGGACGAGCGGGAGGGTTGGGGGCTTTTCAGCCGTCGCAGGCGGTGGAGGTGGATGAGGCGGCGCATGTGATTAACCGGCTGACCTTTGGGCCGGCCCCGGGTCAGCATGCGATGGTGACGGCCATGGGGGCGCGGAATTTTGTAATGGAGCAATTGGCGCCGGAGTTGATTGACGACGGGGCCGCTGAGCGGCGCAGTCGGCAATTTGAAGCCTTGGGGGCGTGGCCGGCCGGGGAATTATTGGAGCATGACCCGCGTGCGCTGCTGGACCAGTTGACGCGGGACAAGATTCATCGGGCGCATCATTCCCGGCGTCAGCTTTTTGAGGTGATGGTCGATTTTTGGTCTGATCATTTTAACATTGATCCTTCGAAGGGGGACTCGAGGTGGTTGAAGCCGGTGGACGACCGGCGGGTCATTCGCGCGCATGCCATGGGCAACTTTGCTGATTTGGTGCGGGCGTCGGCGTTGAGTCCGGCGATGCTTTGGTATCTGGACGGGCGCGACAACCGGCTGGGTACGGCGCGGGAGCTACCCAACGAGAATTATGCCCGTGAATTGTTGGAGTTGCATACGCTGGGGGTGCATGGGGGTTACACGCAGCGCGATGTGATGGAGGTAGCGCGGTGTTTGAGCGGCTGGACGGTGCGGGCTCGCAGTGGGTCACGGATGGCGGTGGGGCGGGTTGAGTTTGAGGCGGCGCGGCATGATGACGGATCGAAGGATGTTTTGGGGACGGTGATCCCGGCGGGTTTGGGGCGCGGGGATTTGGACCGGGTGGTTGAGTTAGTGGCGCATCATCCGGCGACGGCGCGGCATGTGGCGTTCAAGTTGTGCCGTCGTTTTGTGGCGGACGACCCGCCCGAGGCGGTGGTGGCGGCGGTGGCGCACGTTTTTTCTGAAAGCCGGGGTGACCTGCGGCGGACGTTGGCCGCGGTTTTCGGGCATGAGGCATTTTGGGCCTCTCGCGGTGGCAAGATCAAGCGGCCCTTTCATTTTGTGATTTCGGCCTTGCGGGCGACGGCGGCCCGCACGGATGCCGGGCGGGCGGTACAGGATTATCTTTTGCGGATGGGGCATGCTCCTTTTCAGTATCCTGCGCCGGACGGGTATCCGGAGGAGGCCCAGCCGTGGATGGCGACCTTGCTGTGGCGGTGGCGGTTTGCGGCGGAACTGGCGGCCAACGGCATCAAAGGTACCTCGCTTGATCCGACGGGGTTACTTGCGGCCGCTGGCGGTACGGAGGCGGCTTTGGCGGCTCATCTGCTTGGACGCCAACCGACTCCTGCGGAACAGGCGGCCGCGCAGAACTGCCCTTCACCCTTGGCTCTGCTGCTGGCCAGCCCCGCTTTTCAAACGTGTTGAAACCAACGACTTCCTCTTCGGTGACTACCACCGCTCTTGTCTCTGCCGAGCGCGATCACGATCCGTCCTTGATTGTGGTTTTTTTGCGGGGCGGTGCGGATGGCCTTCATTT